>CAZMCU010000005.1:0-32121 GCA_964564915.1 uncultured Demequinaceae bacterium
ACTGCTGTTGGTCGAGAACAGGAACGACGCCGGAGGTGAACCGTGCTTCACCGATGGCCGGGAGGACATCCTCGCGTCCATCGCCGAGGTCCCCGACGCCGCCGAAGCCACATCCTTGCCCCCGTGCGACGCGGACTACGACGTGTGGGCTCTCGCCAACGAGCCGGGGAGGCCCTAGAGGCCCCCGATGGCCCTGTGTCCAGGATCACCGCGCATGCAATCGCCGGGGCGACCCGAGGTGGCAGACTGGGCACATGCCAGGAACGAACCTCACACGCGCCGAGGCCGAGGCCCGCGCCGAGATTGTCGCCGTCGACTCCTACGAGGTCACGCTCGACCTCACCACCGGGTTGACCGCCTCCCCACCGACGTTCCGCTCCACCACGGTCGTGAGGTTCGGGGGCCGCCCAGGCGAGAGCACGTTCATCGACCTCATCGCGCCCGCCGTCCACTCCATCGTGTTCAACGGCGTCGAGCTCGACCCGGCGAAGCACTTCCAGGACAGCCGCATCGCGCTCCCCGACCTCAAGCCCGCCAACGAGCTCACCGTCGTCGCCGACTGCGCCTACATGAACACCGGCGAGGGCCTCCACCGCTTCGTCGACCCCGAGGACGGCGAGATCTACCTCTACAGCCAATTCGAGGTGGCCGACACGCGCCGCGTCTTCGCGGTGTTCGAGCAGCCCGACGTCAAGGGCACCTTCCAGTTCACGATCACGGCGCCCGACCACTGGCACGTCATCTCCAACTCCCCCACGCCCAAACCCGTCCCGGAACCCGACCGCACCATCACCATCGGCGACACCCCCCACGGCCTCGCGACGTGGGCCTTCGACCCGACCGTCGTCCTCCCCTGCTACGTGACCGCGATCGTCGCCGGACCGTACCACCGCGTCGACGGCTCGATCCTCAGCTCCAAGGGCCGCATCGAGGCGAACGTCTACTGCCGCCAACCGCTCGCGCCGTTCCTCGACGCGGACGTGATCCTCGACAACACCCAGAAGGGCTTCACCTTCTACGAGAAGCTCTTCGAGACGCCGTACCCGTACGCCAAGTACGACCAGATCTTCGTCCCCGAGTTCAACGCGGGCGCGATGGAGAACGCCGGGTGCGTGACGTTCCTCGAGGAGTACGTGTTCCGCTCCAAGGTGGCCGAGGCCCGCCGCGAGCGCCGCGTCGTCACCGTGCTGCACGAGCTCTCCCACATGTGGTTCGGCGACCTCGTCACGATGAAGTGGTGGAACGACCTCTGGCTCAACGAAAGCTTCGCGGAGTACGTCTCCACGCTCGCCGTCGCCGAGACCATCCAGGGCCCGGCCGCGTGGACCACGTTCAACAGCCTCGAGAAGTCGTGGGCGTACCGCCAGGACCAGCTCCCCAGCACCCACCCCATCGTCGCGACCATCAACGACCTCGAGGACGTCGAGGTCAACTTCGACGGCATCACCTACGCCAAGGGCGCGTCCGTCCTCAAGCAGCTCGTCGCGTGGGTGGGCCACGACGCCTTCTTCTCCGGCGTCGCCGAATACATCCGCAAGCACCACCACGCCAACGCGACCCTGCGCGACCTCCTCGTCGAACTCGAGAAGACCTCCGGGCGCGACCTCGAGGCGTGGAGCGGCGTGTGGCTCGAGAAGGCCGGGGTGACGACGCTTCGGCCCAGCATTCAGACCGGCGCCGTCGACGCCGACGGGACGCCGATCATCACCGGGTTCTCGGTGAAGCAGGAGGTGCCGGAAGAGTGGCCGACGCAGCGGCCGCACCGGATCGGCATTGGCGGGTACGACCTGACGGACGACGGCGCGCGGCTGGAGCGGTCGTGGTTCGTCGAGACGGACATCCACGGGCCGTCGACGTCGATCGAAGACGTCATCGGTAAGAAGCGGCCCGCGCTGTTGCTCGTCAACGACGAGGACCTCGCGTACGCCAAGATTCGCCTCGACCGCGTGTCCCTCGAGACGGCCGTCGAGCACGTGAGCCTCTTCACCGAATCCCTCCCCCGCTCGATGGTCCTCGCCGCCGCGTGGGACATGACGAGGGACGCCGAGATGGCGCCCCGCGCATTCGTCGACCTCATCCTCAAGAACGTGGGCGCCGAGCGCGAGTCGACGATCGTCCTCATGCTGCTCCGTCAACTCTCGATGACGCTCGACCTCTACGTGGACCCCGCCGCGGCCGACGAGGCCTCACGCAAGGCGGCCGACGCGCTGTGGGCCTTGGCCGAAGCGGCGGAAGCGGGCAGCGACAACCAGTTGCAGTTCGTTCGGGCCTTCGCCGCTCGCGCCCAGACGCCGGAGCACCTCGGCATCGTCCGCGAACTCCTCGACGACAAGCGCCACCTCGACGGGCTGGCCATCGACACCGACCTCGCGTGGGATCTGCTCATCTCGCTCATCGCGGGTGGCGAGGCTGGCGCGCCGGAGATCGACGCGCTGCTCACCAAGGACGCCACCGCGTCCGGCGAGCGCCGCGCCGCCCACGCACGGGCCACCATCCCCACGCCCGAGGCCAAGAAGGCGGCCTGGGACCGGCTCATCAACGCTCCCGCGGGCGAGGACATGCCCAACGCCCTCCAGGCGGAGGCGACGCTCGGTTTCAACCACGTCCACGACACCGCGCTGATCGCCCCGTTCATCGACGACTACTTCGACATGCTCCGCCGCGTCTACGACACGAAGACGAACGAGATGGCGACCAACCTCATCGAGGGCCTCTATCCGGCGATGCACGCCGGCCGGGTCGCGGACCTCCAGGACCGCGCCGACCTGTGGCTCGCCGCCAACGAGGACGCCCATGCGGCGCTGCGGCGGTTGGTCATCGAGGGTCGCGACGGGGTGCGCCGGGCGCTCAAGGCGCAGGAGGCAGACGCTCAGTAGGGGGCGGACCGAGCGCCGACGCATGCGCCGCGTGCCACTCCCCCACCCGCCGCGCCTGGCTGCGGTGGACGCGGCGCATAGCGAGCATGATGAGCGCGAGGCCAATCGTGGCGCTCGCCACGGCGACCCATAGCCCGAACACCGCCCAGAGGAATACCAACGGCCCCAGCACCAAGGGGGCCCCGAACGGGATCAGGATCAGGATCAGTACGACCTTCGGAACATGGATGTTCAGCATCGGCGGGGGCACGTACGGCTGGAGGGACGGATCGTCGTAGGTGTGGGTCACCTGGTAGGCCGGCGTGAGACCCGCGAGGTCGGCCAACAGCAGCAGGCGCGACTCCAGGTGCATCGGTTCGGCGATGTACCCGTCGTCCGCCGCACGAATACCGGGACCGTCCCAGACGATCTCCGACTGGCCCCCGGGCGTCGGCTCCAGCAGGCGCTCGATCACGCGCGGAGTGAAGACCGCATGCGACCCAGCCGCGTCGCGCCCCATCGCGCGCCACCGACGGTCGAACTCGATGGATTCAAGGGAAAACGCGCTGCCATAGGGGTGCAAGCCCGCGCTCGCGCTCCGCGGGGGCACCACCGCCGTCACGGGATAGTCGGCGTCCGCGTCCACCACGATGATCGTCTGCGGTTTCGTGCCGTCTCCACTCGGGACGGTACAGAACAGGATCATCGCGTCGCGTCCGTGTACCCACCCGCGCGCCGCGTGGAGAGGCCGGATCTGGGCGTCTTTGGAGAAGTGAAAGCGCGTCGCCCAATGGGCAGCCAAGGAGGTGTCGTCGGTGACCTCCCACCCGTGCCGGCTGGCCCAAGCCCCGAGGCCCGCGATCACCTCCGGGTAGCTCGCCTCCTTCCTTGAGCGCACCAGGACCGCCGTCCAAACCGGCACCCAGAGCACCGCGAACACCACGGAGAACACCATCCCGATCATGCCGGTACGCGAATCCATCGACGCGTTCGGAGCCGCGCCACCATCGGCCCGAGCCCCGAAGAAGTCCGCCGCAGAAGTGCAGAAGATCATGACGACGACAACAACTCCCACGACCAAGGCGCACCCCGCAGCCCAGCTGCCGAGGCCCGAGTACTTGAGCGTCTTCCGCGCCACCCTCGCCTCCTAGAAACCGTCCTTAGCGTCCTGGTACTCCCGCACCATCAGGAAGGCACGGATAGCCATGAACGATAGGAAACCCATCGTCATGAAGACCCCCACGCTGTCGTCGTCCCCAAGAATAAAGCTGGCGGGAAGGCCGAACATGATCGCGCCGCCGAAGCCCCAGTTGGCGATCGACCGGTACTTGGCCAACGTCTCTAAGCCCACGTTCCGCGTATCCACAGCCTGCTCCTCTCGACTTGGTCTCGAACCCTAGCGCTCGGCGTTGACACGGTCTGCCCAGGCTCGACGCTGATGCCTGCTCCTCGCGAGGCCGACAAAGACTCCCCCCAAGGCCACCACGATCCCCACTCCGAAGAACAAAAGACTCCATGTGAACCGGTCGGTCTCCGCCCCCCAATACCTCGAGTCGAGGGGCACGATCATCTTCGCGAACTCACTGGAGAAGAGCGCCCCGACGACTCCCACGGCGGCGAGCAGCACCTCGATGGGGCCGGGACGGTACCGGGGTGGCGAACCGACGGTGAGCGAGCCCTCCGAGACGCGCGCACCGCGCGCCCCGCTCTTCGTCTGGTAGGCGGGCATGCGGTCCGCGACGTCAACGAGCACGTCGAGCGCGCGTTCCACGGCTGCGAAGTCCTTCGAGACGCCCTTACTCACCGCCATTGCGGCGTTCGCGTCCCACGCGATCGTCAGGCTTTGCGCGTCATCGTCCAGGAGCCTGTCCAGCACGAGCGGCTGCATGACTTCGAGCGCGGCTCGCGGTTCGTGGCTGACGAGTCGCCAACGGCGGTTGAACTCGTCGCTCTCGGTATCGACGTCCTTCGCCCCGAGTGCCGCCTTGATCGCCGCGGCCCCGCGCTGCGGGTAGAGCATGGTGACGGGCGAGTCCGCATCGGTGAAGACCGCGACGATGGTGAACATCCGGTTGAGCGGGTCACCGCCGTCGAGGGGGGCGACGCCGTAATACATGATGCGAGCCGTGCGGCCGCGATACACCTTTTCGATCGCCGCGAACTCCATGTGTTCGCCCCCGAGAGAGAAGGGGACGCCGCGTGCCGGAAGAGCTTCACCGTAGCCACGGACGCTTCTCCAGCCGTCGGCCGCGAAATGCTCCAGGAGCGCCTGCTCGAAGCGAATCGTGGGAAGCACGCGGATCTTCCACCCGTATCGCAACATGCGCCGGACTCCAACAAACACCGGCCACGCGACGAGTACCAGACCCAACGGGACGGCTTCCGGGTGCTCCGGTGGAAACATGAAACCGTGCTGCAGGGGTTTGTCGGTCAGCGCAAGAAGGCGCCTCACGACCCAGATTCCCCCAGCAACCAGAAGCCAGACCCAGAGCATGATGCCCAATGACAGAGCGAAGCGAACGGCCAAGCGCTTGCCCCACCTCGCAAAAGCCCCGACCGCGTCCATTGCAATTTCCATGACGTGCCCCCTCAGGTATGGCCGCGCGGACGGTCGAACAGTGTGTCCACCGTAGCGGAAATACTCCTGTCGGTTCACAGCGACGGTCACCAGTTGGGGCGCGCCGCGCACTCCAGGCCCAGGAGCGCGACGCGCAGTGGGTTGGGGCTCGAGCGTGCCGGTCAGCGGGCGTTGAAGTGCGCCGTCACGGTCGCCGGGCTCAGCACCACACTGTAGGTGGCGACCTCGTCGAGCGTGCCCGCGAAGAAGCCACCACCGCTGGCGATGCGACCAAAGTAGATCGTCGGGGTGGTGACGGCCGCCCGGCCGCTCGCCGTCGCGGTGCCCTGGGACACGCCGTCGACGTAGAGCACCATCGCCCCCGTCGCCATGACGCGAGTGAACACCACGTGGTGCCAATTGCCATCGTTGAACCCCCCCGTCGACGACACGATCGACACATCCGGGTTGGGACCCATACCCGCGACCACGCGGCCATCCGAACGCAGCGAGGTTCCGAAATCGCTGGCACTCCCACCGACGTCGCCGTCCACCAATCCCGCGCCCTGCCACCACTGCGCGCCGGTGCCGATCCCCTGCGTGGACTTGAACCAGAACTCGATCGAGAAGTCGTTCGTAATTTGGCGGGTGGCCGTGGCGTACTGGGTGGTGCCGTTGAAGGTCACCGCCGTGTTCGAGTCGCTCGTGATGACGCCGGTGGCCCCCAGCGTCGGCGCGTTGACGTAAGTGCCATTGGCTGCGGACTTGTTGTCCGTCATGACGGTGCCGGAAGCCTCGCCGAGTTGCCAGTAGTTGATCAGCCCCGTGGTGGAGTTCACCGTGGAGGAGTAGCCCCCCAGAGCGACGATCTCACTCGCAGTTAGCGCCCGGTCGAAGAAGCGGGTCTCATCGAGAGAGCCGTTCACGAAGTCAACCGCCGCGCCGCCCCACCTCGCCCTGCCCACAACGGTGTGGCCAGTAGCCCGCCATGCCGTTGTCGCGGTTGCCGTTCCCTGAGAGACCCCGTTGACGTAGAGCGTGATCGTGTTGGCCGTCTTGTCGTACACCCCAGCCACGTAGTACCAGGTTCCGATCGTGGGCGCCAAACCGTTCACCTGCACGATGGTCGAGGCCGTCGAGTCGGAGCCGCGTTGAGCGAAGTCGAAAACGCCACCACTCATCTGCAGGTAGAACGGGCTGATAGTCGTGCCATCGATGCTCGCGAAGGTCTGGTATCCCGCGAGGTTGTTCAACCTCACCCATGTGGCGACCGTATAGCTTTGGCTGGAGTCGATTACCGGGTTCGCAACGTCGACGAAACTCGTCGTCGCGCCCGTGAGATTCAGCGCCGACGCACCGATCTTGCCCGCGGCCCATCCAGCGGTGGCCTGCAAAGTCCCGGTGTTCGAGTTGCTGAAGGAGTCGGCCGCGCTCGTGCCCGAGCCCTCGTCGAAGCGCCAGTAGGCGCCGTACGGGGTGTGCGCGACGCTTGCGCTCGTCGCCGTTCGCGTGTTGCCCACGTTATCGGAGACCACGTATTGGTACATGTAGCAGAACCCAGAACTGGCAACAGAATCGAGAAGTGGCGAGGTGGGGTTGATGCCCCCGGTGACGGTCGCGAACGCGCCATACGTCCCGCAGGTCTGGCCCGTGAGAGGAGCCTCCGCGCGCTGCAACAGACGAGTTCCCAGGCCCGAACCGCTGTCCGTTCCGGTGGTGAAACTCACACTGATCGTCCCGCCCCCGGTGCTGCCGTTGACGTAGGTTACGGTTCCCGCGGTGGGTGCGGTGTTGTCGGCGACCATCGTGAAGCCGGTGGTGCCCGAGGTTCCGCCCGCGTTGTTCGTGGCCGTCACCGTCCGCGTCCCTGGAGCCGCTGGGGCACCACTCCAGGAGTACGTGTTCACACCGAGCGCGCCCGGGGTGGAGGTCCAGTTCGTCCCCAGTGCGGGGAAGGTGTAGCTCGCGATACCCGAGGCCGCGTCCGTCGCGCTCGCCGTCGCGGTGAACGAGCCCGACGTCGCGGTGGAGCGGTAGTACACCGTGGAGCCCGTCCCGCTCCAGTACGTGTTGGTGAAGCCCGAGAACGCAAGGGCGGGAGCCGACGGGGCGGTGCTGTCCACCTTGATGTCACCGCTCGTGTAGGTGGTCGCGTTACCCAACGCATCCGAGACGACGTACTGGTACCGATAGCACGCCTGATCGGCGACGACGTTCGCGACCGGCGACACGGGATCGGCGGCCCCAATGGCGGCGTAGCTTCCGTAGGTCCCGCAGACGCCGTTCGCTCCGGCCGTCGACGTTAGCGTCGCCGTCGCGCGGTAGAGCTGGGCCCCGCTCGGCGCCAGTCCGAGGGGGTCGCTCCCCGCGCTGAAGGCGATGCTGAGCGTGGTCGATCGCGAGTAACGCGCCCCCGTTCCGACGAGCCCGACGGCATCGACGGAACCGCCCGTGGGGCCTGTTGAGTCATTGACGAACGTCAAACTCGTGCCAGTTGTATTGCCCGCCACGTCCGCACCGGTCACCAGCTCGCCCGGCGAGCTGGTGGTCCCAGCGACCCACGAGAACGGATTCGAGACGTAGGGTCCACCCGACGGCGTCGTCACCGTCGACGGTGAGTGCGTCCACCCCGTAGTCGTCCCGGTAAGTGCGGCCGTCGCGCTCGACGCGGGGCCGGAGTCGGCGTCGGCAACGGCATTGGTGAGCGTGAACGACCCGGACGCCACGCCTCGGTAGTAGATCGTGTTTCCGCTCATGAGCGCTGCGCCGGAGATGTCAGAAAGCGTGATCGCGTTCGTCGGAGGGGTCAGTTCGATGACCACGCTCACGCTCTTCGCGCTCTCGGGGCCGGTCCAGTTGATCGCGAAACGCGGTGTGACCGTGTACGTCCAGGTTCCAGCCGGAACCCCGGTCTCGGTGCACGACGTCCCCGCGACGAGGCCCGAACAGGTCCCTCCCACCGTCTGAGGCACGTTGGTCGCGCTGTAACGAATGACCGTGTAACCGCTGACCGCTTGACCATCGGCGAGGGTAGACGCCGCCCAACTGACGGCGACGGAGTCTCCCGCCGCGACGACGGTCGGCGTCTCTCCAGCGTCCACGGTGGTCGCCGCGGCCGCCGTGCTCCCCCCGGGCAGGGATGTCACGGTCCAGTACGCCGAAGCCGACCCCGCGGTCGCAATCACGATCAGCGCACCCACTACCGCAACGGACGCTCGACGCCACCCACCGCGGTGGGATCCCCGCGGTCGGAATTCCCGCGCACCGTTCATGATGCGGCCATCAGGTAGATGGTGAACGTCGCCCCCTGGCAGGCGTTAGCGGCACTCGTCGACATGGAAAGAGCGTTCGGCAACGTGATGTCGAGCGTCCCGTCAACGGCCCCCACGCGAGGGGGAAGCGTCCAGCCCGCGCCACCGTTGGTTTGGGTGGTGAACGAAAGGGTGGAGAGGATGCAACCCGCGTGCCCCGCGTCGACGGCGAAGCCACCCGCACCCTGACTCGCATCGAGTGCGATGCTCTCGATCTTGGCGTTCGCGTCGTTGGGATTGGTCACGGTCACCTGGACGTCGATCTGACCACCCGGAAACAGCGGCGTCACCGGCGTGCCCGAGGATAGCGCCACCGGTAGGAGGGCCGCGGAGTCCGCGTCACCGGTGCCTCCGCCACCCGCCGTCCACACCGCCTCAGCCGCGCCACCGACCGCCACAACGATCGCGGCAGCCACCGCAACGGAAGTTCCCCGCTTGAGCTGGCGCATCACGCGTCACCCCAGACGGCGGTCCCACCATACGAGAGCCCGACGGTGGCGCCCTTACATCCATCCTGATTCTCTGCCGTGTTGAGCATGCCGAGGCTGGGCAACTGCGCGCTCGTGAGTCCCAACGTCGTCAGGGTGCGCGACGAGTGTGCGGGAACGACGAGGGAGGTCGCCCCCAGGGGTTGGCCAACCACGAAATCGGCGGATGTGCAGGGAAGGGTCGGCGTCGCATGAGGCGCGGTGATGGTCGCGATCGCGACTGAGAGGCCCGTTACCCGAATCGGCCGGTCGTTCGGGTTGGTGAGCGTGAGGTCGATTGATGCGGTAGCCCCCGGTTCGAGAACGGTGCCGATGTTACCCGCGATGCCGAACAAGTCAGCACCGTCCGCGCCATGCCCGGTGCCGCTGCCCACGCCACTCCCGGCGTCGAACGTCGGGTCCGGGGTGGGACGGTCAGTGCCCCCTCCCTCGGACGACGCGGTCGGACTCGGGGACGCAGACGCCGATGGCGTGCTGGTGACGGTTACGGTCACCGTGACGTCGTTCGTGCCGTCCATTTGCCCAGTACATGCCTTCAGGAGGAATCCACACACGAACGCGACAACCACCGCCGCAACCCATCGATTGCGCACGTTGTTGCTCATGGGAGCCTCGCTTGCGAGTTCGTCACAACGTCAGCACCCGCCGGGGGGAAGCGAAGATGCACCGCACGGTCGCTTCCCCTCCAGCGGGGCCATAGGTTCGACGTCAGTTCGCGGTGTACGCCAGGTTAACGGTCGCCCCCTGGCAGTCATCCTGGTTGACTCCCGCCTTGTTGTCGAAGGCGATCGTCGCGCCCGACCATGAACCCTGGTTAGTGCCGGACGGAATCTCGGCGCCCACAGCCATCGTGGCGCCCGCCAGGGTGTAGTCGGTCGCGTCGCAGGACCCGCCCACGGGCGAGGTGACAACGCTGTCGATGCTGACCGTCACGCTAGTGACGTAGACCGGGCTGGAGTCGGAGTTGTCGAAGTCCCCGCTCAGGGTTTGCGGAGAGCCACCCGGCCGAAGGTCGGTGATGACGCTCGTCTGGTTGACCGTAATCGAGCCCGAGACCGTACCGGTGGTCGCGCTTCCCGTGCCGCTACCGGACAGCGTCCAGTAGGCGTAGGCGCCGCCTCCGATGGCGAGCAACGCCGCCGTCGAGACAATGATCGCCGTGACCTTCCTGCGTGATGCGTTCATAACTATCTCCTCAGATTTCGCGCCGGAACCTTGCGGTTGTTGGTCGGTCGACCAGTCCCATAAAAGGCGAAAAGGCAATCCGAACAATGATACACCACCGACTAACGCCCATCATAACGACGCTCGTGATGGATTCGCTCTCCGGCGTCACGGAGCAAGCGCCTTGCGCAGCCGAGCGGTTCGCTCCGCGTCCGCCCGCGCGAGCCGCGCCTTGCCGAGGTTCTCCTTGACGATCCACCGGGCGTCGGCGTCTTCGCTCGAAGCCCACCGCTCAAGGCCGGAGAATCCCGCTTCCTCCCCACTCGCGGCGACGACGCTCCAGCAGTACCCGAGCGCCTGACGCAGCGTGCGGACGTCGTCGTCGCGACGCCGAGAAGCGGGTAGAGCGGCGAGCGAGGCCGTGACGCGGTCGAGGACATCGGCCGCAAAGGCGGCGACGGCAGGATCCTTCAGCAGGCGTGGCTCGGAGATACCGGCGATGGCCGCGCGCTGGACCAGGGGAACGTCGGAGGCCCACGCGTCGACGACCTCTCGCAGAAGCGTCGGGCTCGCGTCGCCGATGCGTTGGAGCGCCATCGCGACGCCTTCCCTCACGCGCCATCGGGCGTCGGCCGCGAGGTCGTGCACGGTCGCAAGGTCGGCGTCTGCCGCGTGCGAAACCTCACCCTCGACCGTCGTCCCCTCGACCACCAACCGCCCGAGCCCCGCGGCCCCGCACGTCGCGAGATACTCGTCCGGACTCGCCGCCCACCGGCGAAGTTGCTCCGGCGTAGCGAGATCCCCCACGACGTCGAGGAGTTCGAGGTTCCCTCGCGGGCCGGGCAATCCCGAGTGCGCGGCCATGTACTCTTCCCACTCGCCCGCGGGAAGCGCACGCAGGGCCGCCTCGTGCTCGAAGCGAAGGCTCATGTATCCGAGGTGTCGGTGCCGCGCACCGAATCATGTATCGCGGCAAGCACCCGCTTCGCGAGGGGGTGCTGGAAGAGGACGTCGAGCGTGATCGGCGCTCCGTGGCCGTCGCACAACGGCACCTTCCAGTTGGGGTATTCCGTGTTCGTCCCGGGTTGGTTCTGGGCACGGACATCGCCGACGAGGTCGGTGAGCGTGACGCCCACGAGCGCACAGGGGGTGGCGAAGATCGCGCGCTCCAGCGCGATGAGGACCTCGTCCGGGTCCGACGCCGCCTCCTCCGTCAGCCACCCACGCGCCTGAAGCATCGCGACAATGGCGGCACGCTCGGCGGCCGCCTCCGCGCGCACCTGCTCGACCGGGCGCACGAGGACCCCGAGCTTCTCCCGAAGGGTCACGTGCTCGCCGGCTAGATACGCGGCCGTCGGGGGGAGATCGTGGATGGTGACGCTCGTCAGCTCACCGGGACGGTAGTCCTCCGGTGGGCGCGGGCTTCCGTCGTCCCGCTTCTGGAACCAGAAGACGGACGTTCCGAGGATCCCCCGCGACTCCAAGTAGTCCGCGACCCCGTCCTCAACGGTGCCGAGGTCTTCTCCGATGACGATCGCCCCGGCCCTCGTCGCCTCAAGCGCAAGGATCCCGATCAGCGCCTCGTGGTCGTACTTGACGTAGACGCCGTCCGACGCGGCGTGACCCTCCGGCACCCACCACAAGCGGAACGCCCCGAGGATGTGATCGACGCGCACCGCTCCGGCGTGCCGAAGAGCCGCCCGAACCACGTCGCGGAACGGCGCGTACGCCGCCTCCTCCAAGACTCGCGGTTGCCATGGCGGTTGGGACCAGTTCTGTCCCTGCTGGTTGTACATGTCGGGGGGCGCCCCAACACCGACGCCACGGGCGAGCACGTCGGTCAGCGCCCACGCATCGGCGCCAGCGGGGTGGACGCCGACGGCGAGGTCCGTCATCACGCCGATTCGCATGCCCGCCCGCTTCGCCGCGACCTGCGCCGCCGCCCGCTGCTCATCCGCCACCCACTGAAGCCACGACCAGAAGCGCACGCGGTCGGCCTGCGCCGCGCGGAACGCCCCCACGCCCGACGCGTGTGGAGAGGCAAGCGGCGCGGGCCACTCGCTCGCGACGCCCTCGATCGCGCGCGCCTCGACGAGCGCGGCCCACGTCGCAAACTCCGTCAACGCCTCGCCCTGCTCCTCGACGAACGCATCGAACTGCGCCTGACGCCCCGCGGTGAGCGGCACGCGAAACACCTCTTCGAGAGCGGACTGCTTCGCCTCCCACGCGGTGTCGCGGTCGAGTTGGAGGCGGTTGAGGGACGCCTCACGCGGCTTTTCGCTGAGCCACGCGACGAGCGAGCGCGTCGAGGAATCGAGGTAGGCGGCCTCGGGGATGTCCTCGACACGAATGTAGAGCGGATGGACGAAGCGTCGGGTCATCGGGAGGTACGGCGACGGCGTCAGGGGCACGACGGGCTCGGCGGCGTGGAGCGGATTGATGAGGACGAAGTCCGCGTCCTGCTGGGCTCCGAGGATGCAGAGGTCGCGCAGATCGACGAGGTCGCCGATGCCCCACGACTCCTTCGACCGAACGGAGTAGAGCTGCGCCATCAATCCCCAGGGTCGCGGGGTGCGGAGACGATCGGGGAAGTCGATGCGATCCGGCGTGACGATGACCGCGCACGTTGCGGGGATGGGGGACGACCCCACCTTGATCTCTAGCGAGTGGTAGCCGAGGGGCAAGTCCGAGGGCAGCGTGTGTGGCCGCGTCTCGACGAGGCGAGAGGCACCGTCCTCCGGCTCCTCCATCGAACGGACGACGAGGGTCGAGGCTACCTCCTCCCCGCTCTCCAGGATGAGGCGAGCCTCGATGGTCGTGCCCTTCGGGGCGTGAATGGCCACCTCGATGGGAGCACCAAGCCGTGCGACCACCACCGGCGGTACCACCCGTAGCGCCTTCTCCGCCGCAAGCCGGTCGTACTCGCGTTGGCAGACCGCATCGTCCCCCGCCACCACACCCATGGCCGCGAGCGCGTCGCGAATCGCCGCCGCGGAACACCGGCGAGGCTTACTGTCCCAACCGAGGTACTCGTGCGCGATCCCACACGCGTCGGCGAGCCTGACAAGGGCGGCGGATGGCGAGTTGACGCGGGCAGCGGGGTCAGAGGTGACCCCCTCCTCCGCACCCTCGGCGTCGCTCACCCCTCAATCCTGCCAGACTCCGGCTTGGGCGGCTGCTGGGATAGTCTGGCATCATGCTGCGCATCGGGTTAGGAGTCACGCTCACGAACTGGTGGGACAACATCACCGACTATTTCGGCGACAAAGAAAGCAAGGTTGCGCGCATCATCCTGACCATCATCGTCGCAATCATCGCGTGGATCCTCGGGCGGATCGTCATTCACGCCGCTACCCGTGGCCTCCGTAAGGGGATTCCCCGGCGTGGGCGACGCGTCCTCGGGCTCGGCACTAAAAACGTCTCGACGGCCAAGGACCTCCTCCAGGAGCGGCTGGAGGCAGAACGTCGCCAGCGACGCGCGCGCACCATCGGGGTAGCCCTCCGGTCGGCTTTCGGAGCGCTCGTTCTCACGCTCGCCTTTGCGACCATCCTGACCCAGGTCGGCATCGAAGTGGGACCCATCATCGCGGCGGCGGGAATCCTCGGTGTCGCGCTCGGCTTCGGGGCCCAATCCCTGGTCAAGGACATCCTTAGCGGCATTTTCATTCTGCTCGAGGACCAATACGGGGTAGGCGATGTTGTGGATCTTGGCGAGGCGAGCGGGGCGGTTGAAGAGGTGGGCATGCGTGCGACACGACTGAGGAGCCTCGACGGAACGGTGTGGTTCGTTCCCAACGGCGAGATCAGGCGAGTGGGGAACAAGTCCCGACTATGGTCTCGCGCGATGATCGAGATTCGGGTGCATTACTCGCAGAACCTGGAGGAGGCACACGATGCGCTTCTCGATGCGGCGATTACGGCAACCCAACGGGAGGAGATCGCTCCACACGTCCTGAGCGCGCCAACGGTCCCCGGGGTCGAGAGCCTCGCAGCCGACGCCGTGGTGTTGCGGGTGTTCGTCCAGGTTCAGCCCGGTCAGCAGTGGGACGTCGAGCGTGCGATTCGTGCCGAGATTCAGCACGTGTTCCGCGAGCGAGGCATCCGTCTCGCCTTCTCGGAGAACCGCGTCTACGTCGGTGACGGTTCCGAGCGACTCCCTACAGAGGAGGCGGCGCCCAAGGCCCGGCGTCAACCGTCGAAGTAGGGGCGAACGAGTCCTTGACCCTCTGAGCAAAGAGATACGCGAGAGGGGTCACGACAAGGCTGATGGCGGGCAGATACCACGCCGGGAGCCACGGCATCGCGTTCCCCGAATTCGAGCCCGTGGCGATCACGTCGAGCATCGCGGCGGCCGCCGCGTGGGAGATGAGGACCGTGCGGGCACCGAACCGGGCGAGGAGGTGATCGAGCCACCACGCAAACCAGACCAAGTACCCCAACATGTACCCGGCCAACTCGGCGCCCATATTCGTAGCCGTTTCCGAGTACCCATGGATCGGCCAGTAATGGTCCGCCCCGAAGTAACCCGCGAACGACACGAGCGGGAAGATAACGCACCACGCGAGCCCCCAGCGCTTCATCGTCACGCCCCACCGGCGTTTCCACTGAGGGGGAACGACCCAACCGGGCGGTGCGGACATCGGTGCCGGGCCTGTTCCCCAGCCAGGATCCGAAGCGCTGGGGGGTGGCCCTCCCAGCCTCGGCCCAGCGGGTGGGGGCGCGTTCGGTGGCGTGGTGGATCGAACAACGTCCCTCGGCTTCGTGAGGAAGGGGTCCTCCCAGTTGGTCTCATCGCTCATGCCGCCACCCTAGCGACTCTCCGTCGTGCTCCGCAGGCTGTCCCGACAGGGAGTAGCCTCGTCGCAGACCCATCCGAGGAGGATTTGGTGACGGAAACCGACGATCCGTGGGCGGCCGGTGCCGTCGCCAAGGGTCTCGCAACCCTCAACCTCACCCGAATCGACGACACCACGTTCGAGGGTTCGTCGCTGCTGCCACCGGGGGGCAGGGTCTTCGGTGGACAACTGCTCGCGCAAGGGGTCATGGCTGCGGGCCTGACCTCGCCGCCCGATCGGCACATCCACTCGCTGCACTCGTACTTTCTCCGCGCTGGTGACGCCACGCGACCCATCCGCTTCGAGGTGGAGGTCCTCCGCGACGGGAAGTCGTTCTCGGCGCGTCGAGTCCACGCCCTCCAGGGCGGGCATCCGCTCCTGAGCATGGTCGCGTCGTTCCACCTCCATCAGGACGGCCCGGAGCACTCCGTCGAGATGCCCGACGTCCCTGGGCCTGAGGCCGTGCCGTCGGGCATGTCGGTCCTCGAGCCCCACATCGGTCACCCGATCGCCGACTTCTGGCTCAACGACGCGCCCTTCGATGTCCGCCACGTTCAGGGCTCGCTCTTCTTTTCGCCCGACCCCCATCCCCGGCACTTCCAGACCGTGTGGATGCGCGTCCGTACCCCCCTCGATGTGCCCGAACTCACGCATCGCGCCCTCATTGCCTTCGGCTGCGACCAGGTGATGCTCGAGCCGCTGCTCCGGCGCCATGGAACCACGTGGGTCAAGGACGTGTTCGCCTTCGCGAGCCTCGACCACGCGATGTGGTGGCACCGCCCCGCACGGGCGGATGAGTGGCTCCTGTTCGTCCAAGACGCCCCCACGGCCCAGGGCGGTCGGGGCCTGACCGGCGCGTGGGTCTTCTCCCAGGACGGGCGGCTCGTCGCGAGCGTCGCCCAAGAGGGCGTCGTACGCCTTCCTCGCAACCCCGACTAGCCGGAAACCCGACTAATCCCGCTGGTCCTTGTGGTCTTTCTGCATCAGCGCCGCGGACTTACGCCTCACCCGGCTCCACCTGATGAGGAGAACGAGCACGATCGCGAGCCCGACGCCGAACAGCCCCATGACGGCGGGGAAGAGCCAATCCGGCGAGGGGGAGAACATCGAGTCGTCGGTGCTGAACGAGTGAGACGACGGCACGGTTGCGCTCGCGAGCACGACTCCCGGTCCTAGGAGCGCTTTCATCGCTACCCCCTGGTGAGTTTGCGGTAGGTCACACGGTGCGGGCGGGCGGCCTCGGGGCCCAGCCGCTCCACCTTGTTCTCTTCGTACGACTGGAAGTTACCTTCGAACCAGAACCATCGGGCGGGGTCGTCCGCCGTCCCCTCATATGCCAGGATATGCGTCGCGACGCGGTCAAGGAACCAACGATCGTGAGAGACAACGACGGCACATCCGGGGAACTCCAGCAGGGCATTCTCGAGGGATCCGAGGCTCTCGACGTCGAGGTCATTGGTTGGCTCGTCGAGGAGGAGCAGGTTGCCTCCCTCCTTGAGCGTCAGGGCAAGGTTGAGGCGATTGCGCTCGCCGCCGGAGAGCACCCCGGCGGGTTTCTGCTGGTCCGGCCCCTTGAAGCCGAACACGCCAACGTACGCACGCGACGGCATCTCGACCTTGCCCACCTGGATGAAGTCGAGTCCGTCCGACACGACCTCCCACAGCGTCTTCTTCGGGTCGATGCCTCCCCGCGACTGGTCCACGTAGGAGATCTTGACCGTCTCGCCGATCTTCAACTCCCCGCCGTCGAGCGGCTCGAGCCCCACGATCGTCTTGAAGAGCGTGGTCTTGCCGACGCCGTTCGGGCCGATGATGCCGACGATGCCGTTGCGCGGGAGGGAAAAACTCAGGTTGTCGATGAGGACCCGGTCGCCAAACCCCTTCTTGAGGTTCGTCGCCTCGAGCACGATGTTGCCGAGGCGCGGCCCCGGTGGGATCTGGATCTCCTCGAAGTCGAGCTTGCGGGTCTTGTCCGCTTCCGCCGCCATCTCCTCGTAGCGTTCGAGGCGCGCGCGTGACTTGGTCTGGCGCCCCTTGGCGTTCTGCCGCACCCACGCCAACTCGTCCTCCAGGTGCTTGGCAAGCTTCTGGTCCTTCTTACCCTGCACCTCGAGCCGCGCGGCCTTCTTCTCAAGGTAGGTGGAGTAGTTGCCCTCGTACGGGTAGGCGCGGCCCCGGTCGAGTTCGAGGATCCACTCCGCGACGTTGTCGAGGAAGTACCGGTCGTGGGTGACGGCGAGCACGGCGCCGTGGTACTTGGCGAGGTGCTGCTCGAGCCACTGGACGGATTCGGCGTCGAGGTGGTTGGTGGGCTCATCGAGGAGGAGGAGGTCGGGCTTCTCGAGGAGCAGCTTGCAGAGGGCGACGCGACGACGCTCCCCCCCGGATAGGGTCGCGACGACGGCGTCGCCCGGCGGGCAGCGGAGGGCGTCCATCGCCTGGTCGAGTTGGGCGTCGAGGTCCCACGCATCCGCGTGGTCGAGTTCTTCCTGGAGCGTGCCCATCTCCGCGAGCAGCGTGTCGAAGTCAGCGTCCGGCTCGCTCATGAGGGCGGAGATCTCGTTGAAGCGGTCGAGCTTCGCCTTGATCGGGGCGACGCCTTCCTGCACGTTCCCGAGGACATCCTTCTCCTCGTTCAGTTGCGGTTCCTGCATAAGGATGCCGACGCTGTATCCGGGGCTCAGGCGCGCCTCCCCATTCGAGGCCGTCTCCAGCCCCGCCATGATCTTCAGGACGGTGGACTTTCCCGCCCCGTTGGGGCCGACGACGCCGATCTTAGCCCCGGGATAGAAAGCGAGGGTGACGTCGTCGAGGATGACCTTGTCGCCATGCGCCTTGCGCGCCTTGTGCATTTGGTAAATGAACTCTGCCACCACTGCTCCGCTGGGTTGTTTCCTGGCTGTCGCGTCCGTCGGCGCCCCGGGGTCGCCCACGCGGGGCGAGGGGCGCAGACGGTTCGCGACAAGCCTACGCGGTCATGGCGAGGGCCTCGTCCTCCTCGTCGGCGGCCTCTTCCGTTTCGCCGTCGGACTTCTTCTCCCCCTCCTCCTCTGGCTCGGGGGTGTCCCACTTGCGATCCACCTCGGTCGTCTCGACGGATTCCGTGGCGTCCGGGTCGTCCGCCGCGAGCGTCGCGTCGCCGAACGCCCGCGTGAACTCGGCGGTCCCGCGGGTGAGGTCGTGACCGACGCTCGTCGCGTCGATGACGAGGTCCGTCCGCGTACCACCGTCGCCCTCCCACTCGGCCGTCCGGAACCGCCCATGGACGGTCACCGGTTGGCCCTTGTGGATCGAGTTGGCCACGGTGATCGCGGCGGAGCGGAACACCTTGATGGTGAACCACTCCGTACGCCCATCCGTCCACTCGCCCTTCTCGCGGTCATAGAACCGCGAGGTCGAGGCCATGCGGAAGCTCGTGAGCCTCGCCCCCGTCGGCCCCACGTGCTGACTCGGCTCGGTCGCCACCCATCCATTGATGGTCATGATCAGGTCATTCATCGCGCCCTCCTTTGGCACGGCCGCACGCTGCGGCGTGCAGCCAGGGTGGCGCGAGACGGAAGAAGGTGGTCGAAAGCGTAGATGCGGAGCGCACGGGGTGTCCCCGATGAGGGACTGGGGACATCCGTATTCAGCGGAATGAAGGCCGTCCGCGCGCACCGCTTGACGAACGCGAGCGACACCCCTAAGAGGGATTCGTTGAGGCGCGCAACGTCTTGAGGGCGCCCGCCCAACTCTCGAGCTGGGTGAACATCTTCTCGGCTTGTGCCACGTGGCGCTCGGCAGGCGCGAACGTCGCGTACTGCTCGAAATCGGTGATGAGCGAGAAGGTCAACTGGGCCTCGACGTCCGCGACGTGTAACTCGGCGAGGACCTGACGGAGGTGCTCCGCCGCACGAACGCCGCCCGTCATCCCGTAACTCACCAGGGCCGCCGCCTTGTCGTTCCACTCGGCGTACACGTAGTCGAGGGCATTGAGAAGCACCCCGGACGTGGAGTGGTTGTACTCCGGCGTCACCAACACATACCCGTCGAACCGCGCTACCGTCGCCGCCCACTCCTGGGTGTGGTCGTGCTCATACTTCCCGCGCGACGGGGGAATCGGCTCGTCATAGAGCGGCAGGGGGTGATCCTTAAGATCCACGAGTTCGTAAACCGCGCCACGGCCCGCTGCCCTCTCCAGCACCCACTGGGCCACTGCCTCGCTCTTGCGCCCTGGGCGAGTGCTACCGAGGATGATCGCGATCCTAAGGTCGTCCATCATGCACCCTTCGCTCGACGAAACGGCGACGCCCGCAAACGGCTTGGGCCTCACCGTGCATAACCCAGTATCCCAGCGGCGCGAATCGTGCGCCACGCCGACGCGGAGAGACTACCCGCTGGAGTCCTTGATGCCCCTCGTCAACTGGGAGTCGTCGTCGGAGACCGCAACACAAACCGGCACGAGCCTCTCAATGTCCAGGGCAAGCGTGGCCCGGTACCCCGACGTCGACGCGTCCCCTGCATAGGCGCGCAACTGAGTGTCACAGAAGTCCCAGGGCTGACCGTAGAACCATTCCGCGAAACCCTGGGGTCCACCCCGGAACTCGACTTCCTCCGCCGACGGCACCGCGAGCACCTCTCCGTCGTGCGGCCGCGAGCATGCGACAAAGGAGTCCGAGTAGATGGACACGTTATCGTCGCGCAGGTTATAGCAGGCCCCCGGTACGACCGATGTCGCCACCGACCCCGAGGAGCAACTACCCAGAACAAACGCCATTGTGACGGTCGTCAAGGCGGCGCCGATGTATCGAGTCTTCTGCACGTGCCCTCCACCTCCTTCTCTCGTGACGCACGTTAGCGAAGGCCCGTCGAGCCCCGCAAGGAAAGTCCACCACACCATCCGACGAGACGTGACCAACGTCGTCGTCGGACAAAGCGAGCTAGTCGATCATGGTTCGGACGGCGTCGCGGCATCGCCCGTCGCGGCATCGCCCGATGCGGTATCGCCCGGCGCGGTATCGCCCGTCGCGGTATCGCCCACCTCTGTATCGCCCGTCGCGAGGTTGGTCAACTCGTCGAGGGCGCGGTACGCCTGGTGGATCGTCTCGGTCGGCTCGACCACGTCGAGCCGGATCGCCGCACGGACAGCCTCGCGACCGAGCGCGAGGATTCGGGAGCCAACGGCCGGGCCCTTCGCCTTGCGCCGGAAGATCCCCTTGGGTTGGGCCACCTCCGGCCAATCGACGGTAGCGAGCGCCGCCCCAACGGAGTCCGCGATCGTACGCGGCTTGGCGATCGCGGCATCGAGAACCTTGCGCCACGGCGTGGGCAATCCCGCCGCCGCGCCGTCGATCCATTCCCGCCGAAGCGAGTCGACGGCCGCCGGCGTGATTTTCGCCAGGTCCGGTACGACTCCCTTCCCCGATGCGGCGGCGTCGGCGGCCTCTGCCATCGCGTCCACCCCCGCCGCACGGGCCAGGTCACTCGCGAACGCATCGACGGAGGGCAGCGTGGGCTCGGCACCCTTCGACAGGGCCTTAGCCAGGTCCCGTCCCGTCGCCACCAGCAGGGAGCGGACCGATTCCGCCGCGACCGATCGCTTCTTCACGGCGTTCGCCAACACGTTCCTCAAGGTGTCGATTCCCGCACCCGTCGCGACGGAAGTCAGGAGGACGGGAGCGTTCTCGATCCCCTTCTCCGCGAGGAGCCTGCGAATGTCGAACATCACGGCGTCGGTGTCCGCGCGGTTCAACCGGTCGATCTGGTTGAGGACCACGGCCGACGGCGCGCCGGAGGAGGCCACCTCCTCGAGGTATCGGGAGTGGAGGGCGTTGTCCGCGTACTTCTGGGGGTCTACTACCCACACGAGGAGGTCCACCATGGGAACGAGTCGGTCGACGATGTCGCGGTGGCTGCGGTCCACGGAGTCGTGGTCGGGCAGATCCATCAGCACCATCCCGCGGAACGCCGACTCCTCGTCCTCGTCGAGCGCCGTCTCGCACAGGAGCCGCCGCTCCGGAGCCACCCCCAGCCAATCGAGCAACGGGTCCGCCCGGCTTCCCCACGTCGCCGCGCTCGGCTGAGCCGTCGTCGGCCGCGAGACGCCGACGAGGGCAAAGTCCATCCTCGTGATCGCGTTGAAAAGCGACGACTTCCCGGAGCCCGTGCCCCCCGCGAGCGCCACGATGGTGGAGTCGACCCCGAGTTTGAGGCGCTCGTCGACCCGGTCGGTTGCCTTCCTCGCCGCCTCGCGTAGGCGCGGGGAGATGGCGTCGCCCGCCCACTCAAGCGAGGCCCGCAGCCGCGCGACCCTCTCCCGCAGGTACGTCGTCTCGCTTGGGGGTTCGAGGTGCGTGAACGACACGCTCACAGCAGGCCCCTCAGCTCCGCACGCCTCAAGCGGATGACGGCGGACTCGTCGGGGGCGAGGCCGGGAAGGTCGCTCGGGCTGATCATCGCGAGGGCTTCCCGATTGATGAGGCTCCGACGGGCGTGGGTGAGGTGGGTCCGCGCCTCGTCGATGATGTCCTGCATGCCCGAACCGGCGAGGAGAGCAAGGGTCTGACGCGCGGGACCGATGCCGAGGACGGCCGACGCAAAGGAAGTGCCCAGCTCCTCTTCACCCACGATATCGAGCCCGTATGCCGCACCGGGGGCCCCCCGGACCAGCGACCCACATAGCGTGAGCCATCCCTCCGCGGCCTCGCGGACCTGAGCCTGACGAGAGGCGGCGATGTCGGCGGGGTCTCGCTGGGCAAGCAGCCACGCCCCCGGCCCCTCGTCGGAAGGCCCCATCGCGGCGACCATTCGCTCGAACGCCTGGTTGACGGCAAAGGCAAGACTGCCCTCGACGGCGGCGAGGAGCTCCCGTCGAATCGCGACCAGCGCGGCGTCCCTTGAGGCACGCGCCCCCGCTCGCTTGGCCCACGAGGAGGATCGGATCTTGAACAGGGGTCCGCCCGGTCCGGCCGCCCGTGCCCACTGCGTCGCGACGGGGCCGACGGCGATGTCCCGGAACCAGTACTCGCCACCCTCTTGTTCCGCTTGAGCCGCCGCGCGACGCACCGCCCCGCGAACCTCCTTGACCACCGTGGCTCTCTCGTCCATCAACTCCGCCAAACGCTCAAGCCACTCTTTCAGGGCCTCGAACGCGCCGCTCAGCGTGCGCTCGATGATCGTGGCGGCGCTTGCGGCGGCGACGGAGTCGAGCCACTTCTTGAGCCCGTCGATCACGTCGGGAGGCAGGGCCCGTAACCCTTGAGGTTGCTCGGGGATGACGAAGAGGGGAAGCGACTCGAGCCCCTCCTTCCGAAGCCTTTCGACAAGGTCCCGTCTCACGTGGGCGGCGACATCGGCCGTCACGCGGTTGAGGACGATCGCGATCGACGCCCCGCGCTCGGCACCCAACCGGAGTGCGTCCCACGGAAGGGCGTCACCGTATCGGGCAGCGGTCGTGACGAAGATCCACAGGTCGGCGGCGTCGAGCAGGTCGCGCGCCATTTCCCGGTTGTCGCCGACGAGCGAGTCGATGTCGGGGGAGTCGACGAGCGCGATACCCCGAGGGATCGCCGCGTGGGGGTGGACCGTCGCCCTCCGCATGGCGGAACTCAAGAAGTCGGAGTCGTTGGGGTTGTGGAAGAGGTGGGGCGCCATCGTCGTCGGGCGGAGGACCCCGGCTTTGGTCAAGTCCGTGCCGAGGATCGCATTGACGATCGTCGACTTTCCCGCTCCGGTCGAGCCGCCGACGACGACGATCGCCGGCGACGATTGTTCGAGCGCTCGCGGGATGAGGTGCTGGTCGAGTTGTTCGAGGATGTCGTGGACGATCACCAACGCCTTGTCCTTGACGTCGGACTCGAAGGGGAACTCGACGGCTGCGACGGCTTTGCGGGTGTCGCGGAGAGCATCGACAAGGGCGCCGGGATACCCCCACGAGCGCACAGGACGAAGACTCATGCCACTAGCCTGCCGCGTCTGACCCCCGAATTGCACCAACCACGCGGGCGCCATCTCACAGGGGCCACTACCCTGGAACTCGCAAGGTATGGCCCCCGTAGCTCAGTGGATAGAGCGTCGGACTTCTAATCCGTAGGTCGCAGGTTCGAATCCTGCCGGGGGCGCCACCGGAACTTCTTGCTTCCCCATGCCACGACCTTGTTCGTTTCATGCACCGCAACCTCGGTCAGCCCGAAAACCGTGGCAAGTTCTGAACGGGTCTCGGGGTCGGCGAGGACCATGACGTCGTCACCGGAACGCAGCGTCATCGAGGGAAGCGCGGGGACGAGCCTGCCCGCCCGGATCACCAGGCTGACCGATACCTCCCCCGAAACCTCGGTCAGATCCTGGATCGTGCTGCCATCCGCCACACTCCCCGCCACGACGGTGAACCGGTGTGCGTAGTCCGGCTCTTGCGTGAGCCTCACCCCGAGCCCCCACGGTTGCGGCTCGATGACCCGCATCGGCACCTTGAGCCACCGCGCGACGACGGGCGCGAGACTGCCCTGAACGATCACGGAGAACATGACGACGACGATGACGATCCCGTAGAGGCGTTCGCCCTCCGCGGAGTGCTCGGCAAGCAGGAAGCTACCCAGCAGGATGGGCACGGCGCCCTTGAGCCCGGCGAAGAGCACGAACGCCAACTGGTTGCGGGGAAGCCGACTGGGGAGGAGGCATAAACCCACGAGCACCGGGCGGATGACGAACGCGAGCGCCGCCCCGAGGACGAGACCCGGGATCCAAACGTCGGAGTGAACGATGATGCTGAGGTCAGCGGTGAGCCCCAAGGCTAGGAAGGCCGCGATCTCTCCCAGGCTCGCGAGCGCCCCGTGAAAACGTTCGATCTCCTTCTTGAACGGTGCGTGTACGTCGCCGAGAACGATACCGGCGACGAATACCGCGAGGAATCCGGAGCCGCGGGCTACCGTCGCCACACCGTAGAGCGCGAACGCTCCGGCCAATGTTCGGAGCGAATAGAGACCTTCGCTCGGCAGGGATACCTCCCGCATGAACCACAGGAGCCCCCAACCCCCGAGGAGTCCCACCGCGAGGCCCACCCCCATTTGCAGGAAGAACCCCGCGCCCACGGAGCCGAATGTGTGTGGACTCAGCGACCCCGCGGCGATCAGGCTGGCCATGAGAGCAATCCCAACGGGGTCGTTCATCCCGGACTCGCCCTCCAGGATCGCTCCGCTCGCCCCGGAGACCTCCCGCTTTCCGAGCACCGAGAAGACGACGGCGGGGTCGGTGGGGGCGACGGCGGTACCGAGCAGGACGGCGACGTACCACGAGAGCCCAAAGATGTAGTGGATGAGGGCGGCTCCTGCCGCAACCGTCAGGAGCGTGCCGAATACCCCGGTGACGGCAATAGGGGTCGCGGCGGCGCGGAAACGGGACCAGCCAATGTGCATGCCGCCGTCGAACAAGATGCACAAGAGGGCGATGGTCACCACGCGGTCGACCGTGAACTCGGACGAGGGCTGAAGGTTGTGGAATACGGCCACCACGGCGGCGGAGCCCGCGAAGACGAGCGCGGGAGACGGGATCCTGACCCACTCGGTGAGACGGCCGGAAATGATCGCGACGAGCCCGGCCGTGGCCAACAGAAGCACGAGCAAAGCGAACGGTTCGGCGTCCGTCACGTCGGGTCTCCTGAAGAAAGGGGTGGCAACATTGTCGCCGACCAGGCTTCCCGGCACACCGACTTCAACCTATCAGGCAGGCCCTAGAGTGGTGGCATGGCGTCACCGGAGCACCTCGTGTGGATCGACTGCGAGATGACCGGCCTCGATCCCGTGACGGACGCCCTCATCGAGGTCGCTTGCCTCGTGACGGATGCGGACCTCAACGTGCTCGGCGATGGCGTCCAAGTGGTCATCAAGCCCCCCGCCGCCGCGCTCGACGTCATGAGCCCCTTCGTGCGTGAGATGCACGAGTCGTCCGGACTCCTTTCCCTCCTTGCCGACGGGACGACGCTCGAGGACGCCGAGGCGACGCTTCTCGCCTACATCAAGGAACACGTCCCCGAGGGCAAGGCCCCCCTGGCGGGTAACACCATCGGGATGGACCGCACGTTCCTCGAGCGCGACATGCCCGGCTTCCTCTCGTGGCTCCACTACCGGGTGGTCGATGTGTCGTCGATCAAGGAGCTCGTTCGCCGCTGGTACCCCAGGGTCTACTTCGCGGCGCCGGAAAAGACCGGGGGGCATCGAGCCCTGGGCGACATCGAGGACTCGATCCGTGAACTTCGCTACTACCGCGACACCGTTTTCGTTCCCCCTCCGGGCCCGGATAGCGCGACGGCGAGGTCCGTGGCGTCGACGATCGCTGGCGACTCCAGCGGCGAGACGGCACACGAGGAACCGACCCCCTAGAAACGAACGGTGCTGGGTGCCGTCGCGATACACTATCGGCTGGCCTACGCGGGCCGATGGTGGCTATAGCTCAGCTGGTAGAGCACCCGGTTGTGGTCCGGGGGGTCGCGGGTTCAAGTCCCGTTAGCCACCCCACAAGCGGAAGGCCCTCGGCAACGACGCCGGGGGTCTTCGATCGACTCCCGCTAAGGTGGAGCCGTGATGGTCACGCCTAAGGGAGGCTCCCCATGCTCGCCGCGTTGACGGGGACCGGCCTCGCGGCCGCTGGCGGACTCAACGCCTTCATTCCCCTCGTGGTCATCGCCACCCTCTCTCGGTTTACGGGAATCCTCGACCTCTCCCCCGGTTTCTCGTGGCTCTCGTCGTGGCCGGCGATCCTCATTTGCCTCGCGCTGCTCACGGTCGAACTCGTCATCGACAAGATCCCGGGAATCGACACCGCCAACGACTTCTTCCAAACTCCGATCCGACCCGCGGCGGCCGCCCTCGCATTCGCTGCCGCAGCAACCGCCGATGCGGGGCCAACCGGGAACTTCTGGAGCCACCACATCTGGCTCGCGTGGATCCTCGGCGCGCTCGTCGGCCTCGCCTCGCACCTATCCAAGACGGCGTCGCGAACCGCGATCAACGCCGCAACCGGCGGTTCTGGCACTGCGGCGGCGTCCTTCGCGGAGGACGGCATCGCCGTCACCCTCTGCTTGTTTGCCTTCGTGTTGCCGTGGCTCGTTCTCCCCGCGCTCGCCGCCATCGTCGCGGGCGTCTACCGCATCGTCACGATCGGGAGACGTCGCCGTCAGCGTCTGTCGGAGAAGCAGCGACGGTGGCGTGAGGAACGCGAAGCCGCCGACATCGCGGCTGGCTTCAAGAACTGGTTGACGAAGAGGCGTGAGTTCCGTGGGCGGGGTACGCGCAACGGAAAGGAGCCGAAGAATCGCGGGGCTCCTCGGCGTAGGGCCACCGCAACCGCAAGGACCCGGCGTACACGCCGGACCCCGTAGTGGTACGCCCCCCGGGACTCGAACCCGGAACCCGCTGATTAAGAGTCAGCTGCTCTGCCAGTTGAGCTAGAGGCGCGCGGTGAACCATGGTACCAGCGGCGGGAACCTTCCCCTACCCCTAAAAACGCGAGGCCACTCGCGCACGCCCGACCCGTTGCCAAGCCTTCTACCGGAGCCGCTGAAGCTTCTCGTACGTCGCGGCGATCGCGAGCAGGATCGCGCCAACGATGCCGAACGACACCCATCTTGGAACGATGTCCGAGCCAACGGCAACTTGCGTGAGGGACACGGTCACGGCCGTTACCGCGGTTGCGACGATGGGGGCAAACCAGCGTAGCGTCACCCCGACGAGGGCGAGGAAGACCGTCGCCGCCGTCAGGGCGAGCGTCCGGGCGAGCGAATCGGGCTGCAACGCGAGGGCAAAGTAACTCGGAATCAGGGCGAGCCCCAAGCCGGGTCCCAATGCCCGAAACGTCCTCACCTCCGAATCCTCGGCGAGCCACCACAACCCGATGGCGAGTACCGTTCCCGCTGGGACCGCGGTATACGCCTCGATGACGTTGACCTGTGCCCCCGCGAGTACCTCTGCGGCACCCAGCGACAGTACGAGGGACGACACCCAGCGGCTCTGCCGGGATCCTAAAACGGCGTGACCCAGCCACCCCGCTCCCGCGATAAGCATCGCGACCCCCGCGGCAGTAAGCGACGGGGCGAACAGGGGGACGAAAAGCGTGGCGACTCCGATGGTCGTGAAGGTGATGGTCATCTCGGGATCGAGGTTGACTCGGCGAATCCACAGAGACACTCCCATCGCCGCCGCCATCGCCGTACCGTATGCGGCGGGCGCTTCCCCACCCATCGCCGACATCCCGACCCCCGCCGCGATCGCGGCAAACACCGGAGTCGCGACGAGCGCGGGATCGCGATAGAGCCGCTCCGCGCGCACGGTCAACCATCCCGCCGCTCCCGCTGCGACGAGCGCTGCCACGGCGAGCCCCGATGGGGCTCCCACGGCCCATCCCACGCCAACCCCGAAAAAGGCGACGGTCGCACCGACGTGGACGTGCCACCCACCCTCCGGCCGTTGCGGGGCGGCGGTCACCCCCGCGACGCCAGCCGCCAGCAGGATGACGGCGGGCCACGGGTGCGGAAGGCTCGACGAAACGACGAGGGCGAAGGGCAGCATCGCCCAACCGACGTTGAGAATCACGGCTCGCGACGCGAGCAACGCGGCGGCCGCTAGCACGGTGACTAGCGCGAGGAAAACGGAGGTGGGACCGCTGCCGGAGGAGAAGAATTCGGACCACCATCGGGCGAGGGCATACCAGAAGGCGACCCAGAGCGCGCCGACGACGAAGCCCCCAGCGGGGAGGATTCCGGCTAGCAACGGCGTGGCGCGCATGCGCCCAGCGAACTTGGCGATCCACGCGACCACCGCGACGACCGCTGCGGCGGCGATCGCCACCTTCTCCCAGGTATCGGCCCGAGCGGAAACCCCCGCGATAGCGGCGAGCGACCCGAGCAGGGACACGGAGCCTAAGGTGATCGTCGGCCATCGGACGGAACCCGCTACCAGCACGCCGATCGTGACGGCCACCGCGCCGAGCCCTGGCCACAGGGGGTAGTCACCGTTAGCCACTTTCACGAGCGTCGGCAAGGCACCATACGTCGCCCACCCCGCAGCGAATATTCCCACGGCCCACCGTCCCCTGGGGGTGGTCCACACGAGTGCGGTCAAGGCCACGAGGATAGCCGTTCCCGTTCCTACGAGGGCAACGAGCCCAGGAGACCCGTAGGGAGAGAGGGCGAACCACGCCGTACCCGTTGCCGCGGCCACGGCGGCAAAGAGCGCCCCCATCCCATTGGCGACCTGCGACCCGACAGCTACGCCCCAACCGCTCCTGCAGGCTGCCGCCGCGACCGCCCCTGCCACCATGGTCAGGGTCGCCCACGAGGTCATGATCGGCGGTCGGGAGGTGGAATCCGGAACCGCGGCTAAGCCTGCGGCAAGGGCCACGACCGAGGTCCAGGTGGCCGCCCAGACCGCGGGAATGAGTCCAGCCGAAGCCGGGAGGCGCAAGCGGTTGGGCAGGGGACTCACCGCCCAGATGACCACGGCAGCGGCCGCGACCGCAAAGGCAACCATCGCCTCGGTGGGAAGGTCAAGACGATGCGCCGTGGATGCCGCGGCGACGGTTGCGAGAAGAGACGCCGATCCGAGAGTGATGGTGGGCCACCAGCGTGCGAACACGACGAGAATCGCGATCGGCAACAGAAGCGCCACGAGTCCCGAAAGCAAGGGGGTCTCCCGTGCCGCGAACGCCGCCGCCCCGTTGAAGCCAGAGATCGTCATGAGCGCCACCGCGCCTACCCCGCTCGTCTGCTTCGCCATCGACGGAACCCACAACGCCGCGAAGGCCCCGGCGACCAGTGCAGCGACGCACCCCGTCCAAGCGACCGTCAATGCCCGTCCATCACCCCAGGCCGATGCGGCCTCAACGTTCCACGATGCCGCCGCGGCGAGCGTGACGAGTGCACCAGCGACGCCGAGGACCGTCGCGGAAACGGTGGAGATCTTCCACCGTGTCAACGCGGCAAGGGCTACTCCCGTGAAGGCGGCGGTCAACCCTCCCCATGCGTCGAGGGGGCCGGCTGCCACCGCGCCATGGACAAGGGCTCGGCCCACGACGGGAAGGGTCCACCAGAAACTCGCGACTAGCGTGCTCGCGAGCGGTAGCGCGAGGCCCACCCCCATCGGTCCGCGCCACGCGGCAGGCATCGCGAGCGCTCCCCACAGAAGGGCGGCGACGAACGCCGCACCCACGGCGGATGCCAAGCCCCAGTGATCGCTGTTCGTCACCGCTGCCGCCGCAACGATGGGAACGAGGAACGCGGCGGGACCCAAGGTGACGCGAGGCCAACGCCGCCCCGCCACCGCCAACACGAGTATCGGGGCGAGGGCGAGTGTCAGAGCGACCGGCAGCGAGAGCGCCCGCTGCGCCAGGGGCCACACGGCGTTGAGCGCTCCGAGGGTGCCGACGCTGACGCCACCGATGCCACTCACCTTCCTCGCGAGTGCCCCCTTCCACGCGAGCGCGGTGGCCGCCGTGGCCGCCCCTCCGATTTCCAGGACGAGCGCGAGTCCATACAGGTGGGGCACCGGGAACATCTCGTTGATCGGGAAGGCCAACCCCGCGAACCCCGCGGTGGCAAGGATCGCCCCCGATACCTCGAGCATCCCCATCCACCCCGGACGGTCCCCCCACAGACGCGTCGCCGCGATGCTGGCGGCCAGGGCAAGAGCGGTGACCGCCGTCCACTCATCGATGACCGGGGGTTCCGCTTCGAGCCGGAAAGCCACCGCCCAGGCGAGCAGGTTCCACACCTGGACGGCGAAGAGGACCAGCCCCCCGAGGGCGATGGGTATGGCGCCTAAGAGAGTGGGAAGCCTCCATGTTTTTGGGGCGAAGGAAACGAGTGCGATGGCCACGGCCGCGGCCGTCGCTCCGGCCGCGACGGACGACGATGCGTGACCGGTGGGACCGGCAACCGCGGCAACGATCACGGAGGTGAGGACGAGGACGGCGGGACCAATCGTGACGTCCGGCATCCACGTGCCCGCAACTGCGAGGACGGCAACGGGGAGCAGGGCCGCGCAGAGAACGAGGGGATCGAGGGAGATTTCGCTCGCGAGCTCGAGTCCCGCAGGAAGGACGCTGAGGGCCACCACGACGGTGTAGCCGACGGTGACGATCCACCGCTCGGGCTTTCTAGTCCACCACCGGAGGGTGAGTCCCATCGCGACCCCCGCCGCCACTCCGATGACGGTCGCGAGGGCGGGCGACCCCGATCCCGTGTGGCCCGCGAACGTGAGCGCGAGGCTCGCTGGTGTGGCAACGAGCGCGAGGGCCGCCAGGGGCCCGACCCACCGCACGTCGCGCTCGGCTAGGAGGTAGCCCGACACGCTCGAGGCGAGCAGGGCGGTGGTGATCGCGTAGTCTCCGAGTCCCACCTCCGCGCGATTGAAGGCGATGACGGCGACCCCGGCAAAGGCCATGGCCACCACGCCCACGGCTCCCCCGGAAACGAGCAATTCGTGACGAGTGAGCCACAGGGAGAGCTTCGCGATCGCCCCCGCGACCGCGAGGACGAGCAACCCCTGGGCGAGGGGGAAGATCGTCTCCCACGTTACGGCGATGAAGACGATGGCCGCCGTGATGAGCATCGACGCGCCCGAAATGCCGAGCAGGGTGGGGGCGGAAAGTCGGCGCTTCGGCTGACGCTCGGGGTGGGGTTTCTGTTTCTTCGGGGGTGGTGCGACGACGCGTGGAGTGGGCGCCTCTTCGGCCATGACCTCACTCCACGTCGGAGCTTCGGTTTCCTCCCGGGACGACGGCTCCGCATCACCCCACTTGGGGAGCCCGACTTGGCGCGTAGCCTTCCGAGGTGACGTCGTCGAAAGGAGTTGCGCCATCCACATCCTGCGGTCGGCCGCGAGCGCATGCCACTTCCCCATGATCTCGTCATACTGCGTGCGGTAGGCGAACATCTGGTCGTCGGCCTCGACGATTGTGCGGTAGAGGGGTTGCGAAGTATCCGCTCCACAGTTGGCGCAGGGTTGGTCGGTTCCGCGCGGAACGCGGGCTTTACAGATCGGGCAGAAGAACGTCCCGTCGGATTGCTCCCACGGAGTCGTCATCGTCGCCTCCCCCTCGTTGGGCTCGACGCTACAGAGCCGTAGGCTCCCCCGCAACGGGAACCGCATTCTGGGGAGAGCCGCGGATACCGGGGAATCCCTTGCACCGGTCGGGGGTTACCTTGACACTATGACTACCACACTCGCAGTGGGCGACCTCGCCCCGGATTTCACCCTCCCCACGGATGAGGGGACGTTCACCCTCTCCGCACACCGCGGCAAGCACGTCATCGTGTACTTCTACCCCGCAGCCATGACGCCAGGCTGCACCACCGAAGCGTGCGACTTCCGCGACAACCTCAACTCCCTCGTCGGTGCTGGCTACGTCGTCGTCGGCGTCTCCCCCGACACGATTGAGTCGCTCAAGAAGTTCCGCGAGAAGGAGCACCTGACCTTCCCTCTCGCCTCCGACCCGGAGAAGAAGGTCCTCGACGCGTACGGGGCGTTCGGAGCGAAGTCCCTGTATGGGAAGCTCACCCACGGCGTCATTCGTTCGACCGTCGTCGTCGACCCGGACGGAAAGGTGGAACTCGCCCAATACCACGTCAAGGCAGGTGGCCACGTGGCACGGCTACGTAAGGACTTGGGCCTCGACCAGTAGGCCTCAACGAGTGGGACTCTGCGGTTCCGCCCCGTATCCTTAAGGCGCGCGCGAGTGGCGAAATTGGCAGACGCGCCGGACTTAGGATCCGGTGTCTTCGGACGTGGGGGTTCGATTCCCTCCTCGCGCACCACGGCACACCACCCCTCGCCCATCGTCGGGTGTCGCGCGCCCACTCTCGTGGCGAAAAAGGGGCGGCCCTTCTCGTAGCGAAAAAGGGGCGGCCCCTCCTTGGGGGAAGGAGGGGCCGCCATCCGCGCCATC
>CAZMCU010000005.1:32221-41656 GCA_964564915.1 uncultured Demequinaceae bacterium
GCGAAAAAGGGGCGGCCCCTCCTTGGGGGAAGGAGGGGCCGCCATCCGCGCCATCCGAGGGGGGGAAAGGAGGCGCGGAGTCAGAGAACTACTTCTTCTCTGACGCTTCGTGTTCCGCGATCTGCTTGCGCACGTCGTCCATGTCGAGGGCCTCGACGGCGTCGACGACCTGCTGGAGCGCGGGGGCCGGAAGGGCACCCGCTTGACGGAAGACCAATACCCCGTCGCGGAAGGCCATGAGTGTGGGGATGGCGGTCACCGCGAGCTCCGCGCCCAGGCGCTGCTCCGCTTCCGTGTCCACCTTCGCGTGAGTAACGTTCTTGTTCGCCTCGGAGGAGGCCTCAAACACCGGACCGAACATCTTGCACGGGCGGCACCACTCCGCCCAGAAGTCCACGAGAACGATGCCATCCTTCTTGATGGTCTCCTCGAAGGTTTCGGCGGTCAACTCGATCGTGGGCATGTCGTTCCTTTCCCTGTGGCGTCCTGTGACGCCGACTCGAGGGTGACAACACGATGCTACCCGCCCCTTATTCCCGGTGCAGGGCATACGGACCGGGGTATACCCATTCTCGCCCGTTCCCGGACGGGTTCGGGACGCCGCACCCCGTAACGCGGTACAAATAGACCATGACTGACATGGTCGAACTTCCCCCGGAGCCCGAAGGGTGGCTGCCGCCGAAGGAACTCGACTACATCCGAACCCACCTCCCCATGGTTTACGTCGACATCGTTCCCGTGAGAATGAACGAGGCCCGGGAGGTCACAGAGGTGGGCCTCCTTCTCCGCGCGTACGACGACGCGATGTCCCGCGCCCTCATCTCCGGTCGGGTGCTCTACCACGAGCGCTTGAGGGACGCTTTGGTGCGACACGTCGAGAAGGACCTCGGCCCGCTCTCCCTTCCGCGGGTACCCGCCGAGGTCACCCCGTTCATGATCGCCGAGTACTTTCCCACGCGTGGGGTCAGCCCCTTCTTCGACTCGCGGCAGCACTCCGTCTCCCTCGCGTTCGTCGTACCCGTCGATGGGGAGTGCGAGCCGAGCCAAGACGCCCTCGACGTGGTGTGGCTCTCCCCCGAGGAAGCCGCGAGCGACGACATCGGCAGCGAGATGCACGGCGGTCAGGACTACATCCTCCGGAAGGGTCTCGCAAGCGTCGGCGCCCTCCCCAAGGCCTAGGACGGCTTCTCGGCGAGAAGCGCCGGTAGGCCGCGCGCGAGAGCCCGGAAGGCCTGCCCCCTGTGCGAGATGGAGTTCTTGACCTCGGGGTCCAGTTCGCCGTTGGTGACCGTCTGACCGTGGGCCACAAAGATCGGGTCGTAGCCAAAGCCGTTGGTGCCGCGCGGCGCGTCCGCGATGACCCCCTCGAGTCGGGCTTCCTCCACCACTTCGCGCCCGTCGGGGTGAACGGCGACGGCGGCACACACGAACGCCGCGGCACGATGCTCGGGCGGCACGTCGGCGAGCTGAGCTAAGAGAAGGTCGAGGTTGGCGGTGTCGTCCCCATGGTGGCCGCACCAACGGGCGGAGAAGATCCCCGGTGCCCCACCCATGATGGTGACGGCGATGCCGGAATCGTCCGCGATCGCGACGATGCCCGTGCACGCGGCGAGGGCCCGGGCCTTGAGGAGAGCGTTCTCCGCGAACGTCGCCCCGTCCTCGATGGGCTCGTCCGCCCCCAACTCACCGGACGTGACGAGGTGCTCGGCGAGGAAGCCGGGGATGGCGTCCGAGAGGATGGCCCGCACCTCGCTCGCCTTATGGGCGTTGTGCGTGGCGAACGCGACGCGCGCCTCGAAGGGCACGGCGACGGCGCCGGGATCGAGGGTCACGCGGGTGCCGCCTCCGCGAGCGCGGCCACCTGAAGGGCGGCGAGGTGAGACGTCCCCGTGGCCGCGAGCTCCAAGAGCGCGTCCAGTTCCTTCCGATCGAACGGAGCCGCCTCGGCCGTGCCCTGAACCTCGACAAACAACCCGCGCCCCGTCATCACAACGTTCATGTCCGTCTCCGCGCGCACGTCCTCGGAGTAGGCGAGGTCGAGCATGGGGACGCCGTCGATGATCCCCACGGACACCGCGCTCACCGTGTCGATGAGAGGGTTCGCGGACGCGGGGATGGCCCCCTTGTCCTGGGCCCACGCGATAGCGTCGGCCAGCGCGAGGTAGGCGCCCGTGATCGCGGCCGTGCGTGTCCCCCCGTCCGCCTGCACCACGTCGCAATCGATGACGATCGTGTTCTCCCCCAGTGCCTTGACGTCGATGATCGCCCGAAGCGAGCGGCCGATCAGCCGGGAGATTTCGTGGGTACGCCCGCCGATGCGCCCACGCACGCTTTCGCGATCGTTACGCGTGTCGGTCGCCCGGGGCAGCATCGCGTATTCCGCGGTGACCCAACCCTCGCCCTTACCGACCTTCCACCGGGGAACCCCCTGCGTGAACGAGGCCGCACACAGCACCCGCGTTCCCCCGAAGGTGACGAGACACGATCCCTCGGGGTGCGTCTGCCATCCCCTCTCGAACGTCACGGGTCGAAGGTCGGAGGGGGCGCGGCCATCCGCACGAGGGGAGGGAGTCATGGAACGAGCCTACCGGGACCCCCATTGTCAGAGGCGAATCTCCAGCCCCGAGTAGGCGCCCTCGATCGGGCCGGAGTACGCGCTTTCGGCCTCCGCGAGAGCGACGTTCGGGTCGGTCCATGGCGGGACGTGGGTGAGGATGAGCCGCGCGGCCTTCGCCTTCTCGGCGACCGTGCCCGCCCTCTTCGCCGTCAGGTGCAATCCCCTCGGGGCGTCCATCGACTCCAGGAAGGAGGCTTCGCACAGGAACGCGTCCGCCCCGAGGGCGACGGAGGAGAGCCCCGCGCACGCGTCGGTGTCCCCCGAGTACGCCACCACCGCATCCCCCGCGAGATCCTCCCTTGGACCCTCGACGCGGACCGCGTACGCCGGAACCCCGTGGTCGACCGCCCTCACGCGGATCACCAGGGGCCCGACCGCCACCCCTTCCCCCTCCTGCCACGTGCGCGCGTCGAGGAGGGGACTCGGCCCGGTTGCGCCCCGCAGTTGCTCGATGCGGGAAGCGAGACCGAAGGGCCCGTACACAACGACGGGGGTCGAGACGCCGTCGGGATGATGCGCGAGGTAGACGTGAAGGGAAGCGAGGTCGGCACAGTGATCGGTGTGCAGGTGGCTGAGGGCGACGGCGTCCAGGTCCCGCGGATCGCACCATCGCTGGAGCGGACCAAGGGCACCCGCCCCGAGGTCGAGGAGGATCCTCCACGTGCGGCCGGAGGCGTCATCCGCCTCGACGAGGTAACACGACCCGGGCGATGCCGGCCCGGGAACCATCCCGGAGCAACCGACGACCCTGATCCTCACGTGCCGGAACCGTCCGTCTCCCCGCGAACCGCAGCCCAACCTTCGACGCCGATTACGTCGTTCACCACGGGACCGAGGAACCTCTGCGCGAGCGCCCGGAACTTCGCGGTGTCGCCCGTCGCTCCAAAACTGTGCACGGGAGGGGTTCCGGGAGAGCGTTCGAGTCCCTCCTGGACGAGGATCCGATACACGTCGATGGCCGTCTCCGTCGCGCTGTCGACAAGCGTGACGTCCTCGCCCATGACGTAGGCGATGGCGCCTTCGAGCATGGGGTAGTGGGTGCATCCCAGGATGACCGTATCGACGTCCGCCTTCTTGAGGGGTTCGAGGTACTCGCGCGCGACGCGGATCACCTCCGGGCCCGAGGTCACCCCCGCCTCGACCAATTCGACGAATCGCGGGCACGCCTGACTTGTCACGATCGCGTTCTGGGCGGCGGCGAGGGCGTCGTCGTACGCGCCGGACGTAACGGTGGCCGCCGTTCCGATGACGCCGATCCGGCCGGTCCGTGTGGTCGCGACCGCGCGCCGCGCCGCCGGAACGATCACCTCGAGGACGGGCACACCCCTAGCCTTGCTGAACCGCTCGCGTGCGTCGTGGAGCACGGCGGCGGAAGCGGTGTTGCACGCGATGACGAGCAGCTTGACTCCGTCGTCGACGAGCGCATCCATGACCCGCAGGGCGAGGGCGCGGACCTCGGCGATGGGGAGCGGTCCGTAGGGACCGTTGGCGGTGTCTCCGACGTACCGGATCACCTCGTTGGGAAGCACGTCCATGATGGCGCGAGCCACCGTGAGGCCCCCGACCCCGGAGTCGAAAACCCCAATCGGTGCGTCATTCATCGTTCTCGCCCTTTCCCGCCGTTTCGTGGTCCATGACGCAGGCTATCAACGAGTCTTCGAGCCATGTGAGCGCCTGGTACAGCATCCCGATCCACACGCGTTCCCGGTCCATCGTGGGACCGTCCGCCGTCTCTCCCCCCAGCGCGGTCATCGCGCTCTCGATCTCATCGCGAAGCGCCTCGGCGTCGTCGTCCGTGACGAGTCCGAGGCGGGAAGCGAGGACGAGCCGGACGTCCGTCAGCGCCCCCGCGGTCGACATCGCCTCGGTGTCCTCGATCTCCCATTCCGGACCCGGTTCGCTCAGTTGCTCCCACACGCGGAGCAGTCTCTCGGCCTTGAGGGTGCGGAGATCGGGTTCGGTGAGCCGACGGAATTCGTCCGCCGCCTCAGGATCGGTGGGGACGGCGTTCGGGAGGAGCCGAAGGAGTGCGGGGTCGTCCGGCTCGGCAAGGCTGTCCTCCAGGCCCCGAAGATTGGAGAAGAGGTCGTCCGATTTCGCTGGTTCCCTCGACTCGAGGTCCATCCCGAAAGGTTCGGCCCCCAGCAAGAGACCAACGTCGGCCACAACCCTCGCGACGATCGCGCGCTCGTCCGTGTCCAGGATCGCAGAAAGGCGAGAACCCCGGCGGACGAAGGGCCTCACGAGCCACTCCTCTGCATCGTCGCCCATAACCCGTAGCCGTGCATGGCCTGGACGTCCACCTCCATCTTCTCCCGCCCCCCGCTCGACACGACCGACTTGCCCTGACGGTGGACCTCGAGCATCTTCCTCTCCGCCTTCGCCCGCGGCCATCCAAAGTAGGTCTCGAACACGTGCGTGACGTAGTTCATGAGGTTGACGGGGTCGTTCCAAACGATCGTGACCCACACGTCGTCGAGGCGCGATTCGCGGTCCGTCGCGCGCGACGTCACGACCTTGGTTCCCACCTCACCAGCCTACGTTGGTGGGCCGCTTCCCCTACTCGCCCCCCGGTCCGGCACCGTCGTCCGGGCCGAATGCCTTGTCCAGGATCTCCTTGCACGTGGGGCACACGGGGAAACGTTTCGGGTCCCTGTTGGGAACCCACACCTTGCCACACAAGGCCATCACCGGCGTGCCGGAGACGGCGGAGGCGACGACCTTGTCTTTACGCACGTAGTGGGAGAACCGGTCGCGATCGCCGGGTTCCTCGAGCTGGCGGACCTCTTGACGTTCGAGCGTCGACGTTCCGGCGCGCGTGTCCTCGCGTTCCATGGGTTGCTCAGTCATGGCACCATGCTACGGCGAACCCCCGACGGCGCTACCCCCTGTTAAGAAACGGCGAGGAGCAGGCGCCCACTCCTACGGTCGTACCGATCCCCCGAGAGGCGCAGTCCCCACAACAGGACCGCGACACCGGTCGCCGTTCCCGTGATGAGGCCCACCCATGCCCAGCGGGGATCCCACAGAATCGAAGCGACGAGGGGAAGGACCACGGGAATGGACACGACCCACGCCGCGAGGGAGGAGACGGCCTGGGCGAGTAGCCCGGCGCCGACCGATCCCACCTCGGCGGCAAACGGGTTTTCGCCCGGAGCCGGAGCACGGTACGGCATGACGACGGAGGTCATGGCCGACACTCCCAGGCTCGTTCCCAGGACCCCCGCGCACGCTCCCACAACCCCGGGGGCGAGTTCGGGGCGCCCGGTCAGCACGATGGCGACGATGGCGGCTACGGCGACGAGAGGGATGGACCACGAGAGGGACGCGAGGATCCTTCCCCGCATGACGGCGTACCCGAGCCTTCCGGAAACGACGTCGAGCCACAGCGCGGACGAGTCGTAGGCCACGTCGTTGTGTCGCCCCCACCCGATGGTCCCCGCGAGCAGCACTGGTACGGCCAGGACCAGAGCGGCGAGTGACGCAAGCGCCGGGTAGATGGCGATGAAGATAAAGAACACGGCGGGAAACACGCTCACCGACACGATCCCCGCCAGGTACCGGGGATCGCTAAACCAGTAGCGGATGGAGCGCGCCGTCACCGCCCGGACCGCACGAGATGCTGGTCGTGGCGTCCTCCTCTCCGCCCGGCGAGCGGAGGCCAAGATGCCATCCTCCCGCTGCCTCGCGCCCCCTCCCCTGTTCAGGGGGTGAACGAGGGCGTAGGCGACGTTGATCCTCCAGGTCACCCAAAGCAGCACCACCCACGCGAGCGCGATGGCGAGGTGCCCCAACACCCCGGCCCAATCCCCCTGGGCCGCGGCCCCCGCCGCGCCGACGGGAGCCCCGATGGGGGTGGAGCGCAACGACGCAAGCACGGGGCGGATGTCGTAGGCGAGCAGCGTTTCCAGCCCGTTGGTCAGGACGATGGAGACGAGGGGCGCGAGGACGAACACGCCGATGAGGACGGAGAGGAAGGCGAACTCCCGCGAGCGTCTCGATGCGAGGAGCCTCGACGTCCACATCACGGACACCCGAGCGGAAAGCACCATCGTCGCCAGGCTGAGCAGGCTGGCAACGACGGCGACGCCGAACACCGCCGCCCCTTCCGGGCTCCAGGAGGCTGCAAACGCGACCAGGGCGATGAAGAAGAATAGGGCGGGGACGGTGAGGAACGCCGAGGCGGTCAACCCCGGCATGATGCGGCGGGCGCTCAACCCGAGCGACGCGAATCGCCCCGGCTCGAGGGTGTCGTCCAAACCCGAGACGAGGATGGGGACCACGATCCACCCCAGGAGCAGGACGGCGACGATCGCGGTGTACGCGTCCATGCGCACGTCGATCGGTTGGCGCGCCAAGCCGCTCGACGTCCACACGACGGACGGGAGGAGCGAGAGCGACCACACCGCACCACCGACGAGGACGAGAAATCGCCACCACTCACGATGCAGCGCGTGCATCGTCGTGAGGTAGCGAAGCCTCAGGATTGGCGCAACCACGTGAGGTCCCTGCGATCGCTCTTGTCGCCGATCAGTTCGACGAACCGATCCTCAAGATCTGCCCCGGAGCGAACCTCGTCGAGGGTTCCGTGCGCGAGGACCTTGCCCGCTCCGACGATCGCGACGTGGTTGCACACGCGCTCGACGAGTGCCATGACGTGACTCGACATCACCACGGTGCCACCGGAGGCGACGAAATCCGCGAGGATACGTCGGATGGCGCCCGCCGAGACGGGGTCGACGGCCTCGAACGGTTCGTCGAGCGCCAGGACGCTGGGAGCGTGAACGAGCGCGCACGCGAGCGTGACCTTTTTCGCCATCCCGGCGGAGAAGTCGGTGACCAGGATGCGGCTAGACGATTCGAGGTCGAGCGCGGCGAGGAGATCGTCCCGGCGTTCCTCGACGGTCGCCGGATCCATCCCCCGGAGCAGGCCCGCGTACGAGATCAGTTCCGCTCCCGTGAGTCGATCGAAGGTGCGGAGGCCGTCGGGGAGCACCCCGAGCATGGGTTTGGCCTTCTCCGGTTCCGCCCACAGGTTCACGCCATTGACGAACACGGTGCCGGCATCGGGGGTGAGGAGGCCCGTCGCCATGGAGATCGTCGTCGTCTTCCCCGCGCCGTTGGGTCCCACAAGGCCATAGAAGGAGCCAACGGGGATGTCGAGGTCCAGGCCGTCGACGGCGATGGTCGCGCCGAAGCGTTTGCGCAGCCCTCGGAGGGACAGCGCCGGCTCGGCCGGATTTGCCATGGCCTTAGCGTAGGCGGGTGCTATAGCGAAGTAGCAAGCACATACCCCATGTACGTGACGAACGCCACGACGAATCCCGCCCCCTGGATCTTGGTGATGCGGCGATCGCGGTGGAGTCGGTACGCGACGAAGCCGAGCGCGATAGTCAAGACGCCGAGGACGGGCAGGTCCCGCGAGACGATGAAGTGGTCGACGTTGGCGGGATCGATGAGACCGGCGAGCCCGACGACGCCAAGGCCGTTGAAGATACACGACCCGACGATGTTGCCGATGACGAGGTCGTGCTCGCCTCGACGGGCGGCCGCGAGCGCGCTGGCGAGTTCGGGCAGGGAGGTACCGATCGCGACGACCGTCAACCCGATCGCGAGGTCGCTCAACCCGAGACCCCGGGCAACGACCTTCGCCCCTTCGACGAGGGTGAACGACGATGCCACGAGCAGGACGAGGCCAACGACGAGGGTCACGACCGCGCGGGCTTGCGAGAGCGTGAGTTCCTCGATCGCCTTCTCAGCGTCTTTCGCCATGCGTTCCGCCCGCCCACGGAGTGCGTGCACGAACGACCACGCGATGAACCCAGCGAACGCCGCCATGAAGATCCCCGCGTCCACGCGGGAGAGCATGCCGTCGCCGAACACCCACCAAGCGAGGACCACCGAACCGAGGAGGATGGGAATCTCGACCTTGACGGCCCCCCGGTGCACGACGATCGGGGTGACCATCGCCGTGACCCCAAGGATGAGGGCAATGTTGGCGATATTCGAGCCGTACGCGTTGCCCAGGGCGATTTCGGGGTTGCCTCCCACCGCGGCGAAGGTCGTCACAACCATCTCGGGCGCCGACGTGCCGAACCCGATGACGACCATCCCGATCAGCAGCGGGGGAAGACCAAAGTAGCGGGCGACCGCCGCGGACCCCATGATGAAATGGTCGGCGCTCCACCCGAGCACGACGAGGCCAACGATTACCTCGACGACAGCCACTCCCATGGTGCGAGGCTACCCGAGGGGGCATTGCCGCGTGGTCCTACCCGGGAACGATTGGGGTGGCGCCCCATCGGACGCGTTGAGGGCGGGACAAAAAAGCACGGCCGCTCTCGAACCTCGAAGGAACGAGAGCGGCCGCGTGTCCACAAGTGGAGATGGCGGGAATCGAACCCGCGTCCGCGTGCACTACGACAGGCCTTCTCCGGGCGCAGCCTGAGAAGTGTTTCTCGGCCCCTCACCAACATCAGGCGAGCGAGTGAGATGGGCCCAGTCACGGTGTGAGTCCCGGGAGCCGCCGTGACACCGGCGCCCAGCAAGTTTCCTAGATGACGTCAGGAACTAGGTCGGAAACGTACCTAGGCTGACGGACTTCGAGGCCCGCTTATGCAGCGAGGGCGAAGTCGGTGCGGTTTGAATTGGCACCTGTAGTTTGCGGGGAGCGTTGACGAGATAACCCCGCATCCTCGGCCCGCTTCTCCTGAAGTAACAACACACGTCGAAACCGATCATCCCCTATGGAGTTGTGCTTCCATTCTACGCGGGCGCGTCGAAGCCGGGTCGGATCGATGCCGAACCGTGACCTCGGT
>CAZMCU010000005.1:41756-48913 GCA_964564915.1 uncultured Demequinaceae bacterium
TACCAGCCGCCTCCGCCGCCACCGAACGAGCCGCCGCCGGAGAAGCCTCCCCCGCCGGAGAATCCACCCCCGCCGAAGCCCGAGCCTCCGCTCGATCCCGGCGTCGGGGTTGACATGGCCCTCTGGGCGAGCGCCGTGAAGTTGTCCATGCGCTGCCCGAACGTTGGCGCGTAGATCCAGAAGCTCCCCGTCGGACCCACGTACCACGTCGGCTCGGCAAGTATGGCACCCTGCTTGGCGAGCTTGGCGAACGTCTCCGTCCACTTGTCGGCAACCCCAAACGCGATTGCGAACGGCAGGTACGTGCTGAAGATGTCCAGCCCCTCCTCATACCGCAACTTGTTGCCGTCCGCGGTCGACAGGAACGTCTGGAAGCCCTTCGCCTGGGCGAGGATTCGCGTGCCTTCCGCCTTGCGGGCGGGTGCGGCCTTGGTCGTTGCGACCGTCATGATCCCCAGAAGCACGATCGGGATGGGGACGAGCCCCCACGATCCCGTGAGCGCGAGCGCGAGGGTGAGCCCCGCGCCAAGAACGATGATCCCGCAACCGGATACGGCCCACTTGACCCTCGCGGTTTGGGGGTTGCCGCGGAACCACCCGCGCAGGGTGACCTCCTTGTACAGCTGGCTCTGCACCTTCGCGAGGGAGGACGCGAACGTCGTCTTGATTCCCTCGAACGTCACCTCGTCTCCCGTGGAGAAAAGGGCGTCAAAGAGGGTGGTCTCGTACTCGACAAGCGAGTCGTCCGCGTCCTTGAGCTTGACCAGTTTGTAGTCGGGAGCCTTGACCTTCTTCTTCCCGCCCTTGGTCACCTCCTCGATCCTCAAATAGCCGCGCACAGCGAGGTCGACGATCGTTGCGGTGACGTCGCGGACGTCCGCCTTCTCGTCGATGAGGGTGCCCAACTGACCGGGGAGAAGCCCCTTGGGAGGGTCGAAGCGCACGGCGACGGGAGAGGTGTAATCGCGCTTGACGATGTGGTGCTCGTCGCCTTCCGCGGGAGCCACACCGGGAGTGAGCCCCGCGTACTGCTCGTCGATCGCCTTCCCGCGGATCCGCCTGCTCAACCACAGCACCGACGCCAACAACACGAGGGCGAAGCCCGTCAGGGTCCCGCGGTTGGCACTGAACGCGTAGAGGAAGTCGTTCTTGTTGCGGATGATCGGCGTGGTGTCGTAGGAGCCGGCAGGGAACGCGATCGCGACCGTCATCGACTGCCCGGGGTCGAGGTGGGTCTGCCCGAACGTCCCCACGCCGTCCACGACGTTGACGACGGAGCACTCGGTCGTCGATCTGTAGTAACCCATGAAGCACTGGGCGTCGATGACATCCGTCGAACCCGGAGGGGTAACGGAGATGGCCTTCGCGTCGCCCCCGACGATGATGGTCACGTTGTCGAGCGGAATTTCCCACGCATCCCCGATGACGTTGACGTAGAACTCGTCCCATAGCGGGGTGTCATCCTCTGGAGCGATCGTCGGGTCGAAGTCTCTGGCGGTCGTCAGGTTCAACAGCCCATCCACGGTGTACGTCAAGTGATACTGCTGCACACCATTGATGGTGCCGATGTCCGGGTCGCCAATCTTGAAGTTGACCCAGTATTTGTCCGCTTCTCGGTTGATATCGGCGGGTGCCCCGGTTGGACTCGATGCATGGACGTTGCTGATGCGATAGAACCGGTCGTTCTGGTCGTTGTACGGCACACGGATCGGGTAGGAGACATACGGGCCATGCCCAGAAATCCCATTGAAGTTGAACGTGAAGTCGATCGTGACGTCGACGGTGCCGTCGGTGTTGATGTAGTACTGCGCCGTGTACTCCTCGATGTATCGACCCGCGTACGGGGAATCGAGGGCGAGCGCGGTGACGGTATCCGACGGCGAGTCGGAGGAGGCGGCAGCGGCGGCTGACGCCGGGGTCAACACGATCGCGCCGACAACGAGAAGGGCTCCCAGAGTTTTCATGCCCCCATCATGCCGTGAATCAGCGGCGAGCGCGCAGGCTAACCGTGCGTGCCGCCTCTTGTGCATCGTGCTTCCTCGGGGCGCTTTCGACCCTATCCGCAGGTGCACGGGGGCAATCGGACTACCAGCCTCCGCCACCGCCGCCGAACCTGCCGCCGCCCGAAAAGCCGTGGCGGCCTAAACCTCCGCCGCCGACAACGCCGCCCAGTAAGGCGACCGCAAGACGGAGGGCGAGAGCGCTACCGCCCCCGGACGCCGAGCCTCCCCCGGTCGCCAAGCCGCCACCGGTCGTCACGCCGCCAACGTATCCCGCGCCATCACTCGACGCCAAGCTCCAGTCGATGTGAGGGGGAGATGACATCGTGATTCTGGCGAGATCGCCGAACCAGTCGATCCTCCGAGCGAGACTCCCCGAATTGGTCCAGAACTTTGTGGAAGGGCCTACGTACCACGTCGGCTCGATGAGCTTGATGTCGTTCTTGGCGAGTTTGGCGAACGTCTCCGTCCACTTATCGGCCACACCGAACGCGATGGCGTACGGAAGGTACAGGCTGAAGATGTCTTGTCCTTCGTCGTGCCGAAGTTGGTTCGCCTCCGCAGTCGCAAGGAATCGCTCGAAGGCCTGCGTCTGGGCGAGGATCCGCGTCCCCTCCGCCGTGCGGGCGGGAGCGACCCTGGCCGTGAGCATGGTCATGATGCCGACCAGGACGATGGCGAGGGGCACAAGCGCCCACGAACTCGTCAAGGCGAGTGCGATGGTCAGCCCGACTCCCACCGCCGTGATGAGGCGCCCGGAGTTCGCCCACCGGGTCCGCACAGTCTGGGGATTGCCACGGAACCATCCGAGCGTCGTGACATCCTCGTACAACTGGCTTTGCATTGTCACAAAGCTGGAAGCGAACCGCCTCCTAACGGTGTCGAGCCTCACCTCCTCCCCCACAGAGAACAGGAAGCTTCCCACGGAGAACAGCGTGTTGAACAGGGTAGTTTCATAGCCAGCGAACGTGTCGTCGGCATCCTTGAGCTTGACGAGTTTGTAGTCGGGGTTCTTCTTCCGCTTCTTCCCTTCCTCGACTACCTCCTCGATCCTCAAATAGCCGCGCACGGCGAGGTCGACGATCGTCGCGGTGACGTCGCGCACGTCGGCCCTCTCGTCGATGAGGGTGCCGAGGTACCCGGGGCGTAAACCCTGGGGCGGCTCGAAGAGCACACTGACGGGCAAGTCGATATCACGCTTGACGATGGGGCGCTCGTCGCCTTCCGCGGGAGCCACACCGGGGGTCAACCCCCCGTATTGTTCGTCGGCTGCCTTCCCTCGGACCCGCCTGCGGAGCCACAGCACCGACACCAGGAAAACGAGAGCGAAGCCCGTTAGCGTCTTCCAGTCGATGCTGAACGCGGAGACGAATCCGTTCGTATTGCGGATGATCGGTGTGGTGTCGTTGGAACCAGCGGGAAACGCGCTCGCGCTGACGACGATGAAGGCCCCCAGAGATGTCATGCCCCCATCTTGCCGGGAATTAGCGGTGAGCGCGCAGGCTCACCGCACGGGCCGCCTCCCTCGCGTCCTGCTGCTCCCGCAAGGTCTGTCGCTTGTCGTAGAGCTTCTTGCCTCGCCCGACCCCAACTTGCACCTTCGCCTTTCCCCTAACGAAGTACACCTGAAGCGCCACCACGGTCGTCCCCTTCTCCCGTGACCCCTCCGCGAGAGTCGCGATCTGCTCGGCGTGCAGCAGAAGCTTGCGCTTACGGCGAGGGGAGTGGTTGGTCCACGTGCCCTCGGTGTACTCGGGGATATGGGCGTTCTCGAGCCAGGCTTCGCCGTTCTCGACGGTCACATATGCCTCCGCCAGCGAACACCGCCCCTGCCGGAGCGACTTGACCTCGGTTCCCATGAGGGACAGCCCCGCCTCGAAGGTCTCGTCGATGAAGTAGTCGTGGCGCGCGCGACGGTTGCTCGCAACCACCTTGATCTCGCCCATGACTCACCTCCTCGGTTCGACGGGTGTCGCCGACGAGGGACAAGCCTACAAGGGCGGGAGAAGCGACATCGGGTTGACCGTGTTCCCGTTGACGTAGATCTCGAAGTGCAAGTGACAACCGGTCGAGAGGCCCGTCGTGCCCGCGTACCCCACCACATCCCCCGCGACCACAAAGTCGTCCTTCGTCACGTTGAATGCGGAGAGGTGGTTGTAGCTCGCCATGTAAGAAACGCCGTTGAACTCACCGCTGTTGACGAGAACCTGGTTGCCGTAACCGGACCGCATCTTGGCCCATTCGACCCACCCGCTCGCGGTGGCAAGGATCGGCGTCCCGCAGGGCGCACGGAAGTCCGTTCCAGCGTGGAGGCGCCACACGTGGAGGATCGGGTGATACCTCATGCCATAGGGAGACACGACGACGGGGTGCGCCACGGGGTACCGCCACACGCCGTCGAAGAACTCGACGTCGCTGCCCCGGTGGGTAGAGATGAGCGCGATGAGGTCGTCCTTGAGGGCGGCTCGATCGGCCTCGAGTTGAGCCGCCTGAGCTTCTTCCTCCTGGCGCTGCCGCTCCAACTGCGCCTTGAGATCCTCCTGTTCGACAAGAAGCTGTTCGATCTCCGCCTTCTTCTCCGCCGCGACTTCGCGAGCGGCGTCCGCCTGAGCAACGTACTCGTCCGCCTGGACCTTCAACTGAGCGATGTAGTCCTTGACCGCAGCTTGTCGCGTGCCACGGTTCCGGTTCATCGCGACGATTTGCTCCATCTGGGCGAGCGCGTTCCCCTCGGTGCGGGAAAGGGTGTGGTGCGACGTGAAATCGGTGATGAACTCGTCCGTTGTCTTGGCCCCCAGCACCAGGCTGAGCGTCTGGCTCGACGACTCTCCGCGATACGCCTCCCGGGCCAGTTCCGCGACGATCGCCCGGAGGTCATTGAGCTTCTGCGTGTCCGTGGCAATCTGCTCGGTGATCCTCGAATCTTCCGCTTCCGCGGCGTCGAGGCGTTCCTGAACCTCACGGAGGTACTGGAGGGCTACCTGAAGGTCATCCTCCGCCTGAGCGAGTTCCGCCTGGGCCGCGGGGAGCCGTGCCTCAAGACTCTGGAGTTGGTTGTTGGTCTGGATCAGGGCGGCGCTGGTGTATTCCAGGGCCGCGTTGAGCTCGTCCTGTGCCTGTTGGTTCGCGGCAAGATCGGCCTTGGCTTGCGCGATCTGGTCGGCATAGTCGCTGTCGTCCGAGCGTGGCAAGGAGGTGGTCGCAGACGCCGTCCCGATGGTGAAGCCCAGCAGTAACCCCGCCGCGATGATCGCGGCGACCGCACCTTGCCGACGAACGTTCATCACGCAGAAGTGTACTTTCCTAAGGTTACGAGAGAGGCGATCGCCGACAACCCGAAGCCGACCAGCAGCAACCACGGGGCCACGCGAAGCACGTCGGCTTGGTCGATGTAGTCCACCCACGTGAGGTTGCTCGACGTCAACCAATCCTGAACGAGGTAGCGCACCCCCAGCCATAGCCCGACGATGGAGAGAACCGCTCCCGTCGTCGCGGCGATCACGCCCTCCAGCATGAACGGCAACTGGATCAACGTCTTCGACGATCCCACCATTCGCATGATCGTTGTCTCACGCCGTCGGCTCAGGGCCGAGAGTCGAATCGTCGTGGTGATGAGCAGCATCGCCGCTACGAGCATGACGATGGCGAGCGAGGCCGCAAGTAGCGTGGCACGGTTGAGGACCTGGAACAAGGTACCGAACACCTCCCGCTGATCCATCACCTCCTCGACTCCGGAAAGATCGCGGGTTGCGTCGGCGACGAGAGCGAATTGCTCCGGGTCATAGAGCTTGACACGGAAACTCGGTTGCATATCGTTCGCGGTCAACTGCTGGGCAAAGATCCCATCGGGATCGCGCTCGACCAGGTTCTGCCAAGCTTCTTCTTTGCTCTCGTAGTCGACGTGCTCGACGATCTCCCCGATCGCCCCCGTGGTCAGCACCCTCTCGATCGCATCTTCCTGGGCGGCTGTCACCGGGCCGTGATCGCACGCGGGCGAAAGCGACGAGTCGGGACACAAGAAGATGGACACCTCGACGCGGTCGTACCAGTCGTCCTTGAGTTTGCCCACCTGGATCTGCAGGAGTATCGCCGCCCCAACGAACGCGAGCGACACGAGCGTGACGATGATGACGGACAGCGCCATGGTGGTGTTCCGGCGCAGCCCCTGCCACACCTCGGAGAGTACGAACCTGAGCCTCACACGTTCTCCAACCCGTAAACCCCCATCAACTGGTCGCGGACCACTCGCCCGTCCCTCAACTCGATGACACGCTTGCGCATCTGGTCGACGACCTCGTCGTCGTGCGTCGCCATGACAACGGTTGTGCCGGTCCGATTGATCCTGTCGAGCAAGCGCATGATGCCGACGCTCGTGCCGGGATCGAGGTTTCCTGTCGGTTCGTCGCACAGAAGGATGGGGGGTCGGTTGACGAACGCGCGGGCGATCGCCACGCGTTGCTGCTCGCCACCGGAGAGTTCGTGGGGAAGCCGCTTCTCCTTGCCCGCCAGCCCAACGAGGTCAAGGATCTCCGGCACGCTCGTCTCGATGAAGCGCTTGTTCTTCCCAATGACCTGCAACGCGAACCCCACGTTCTGAAACACCGTTTTGTTCGGCAAGAGCCGGAAGTCTTGGAACACCGCGCCGATCTCCCGGCGCAGCAGGGGAACGCGCCAGGCCGCCATCTTGCCGAGGTCTCGCCCGGCGATGTGGATGCGACCGGACGTCGGGCGCTCCTCACGCAGCACGAGTTTGAGGAAGGTGGACTTCCCCGAGCCTGACGCCCCGACAAGGAAGACGAAGTCGCCTCTCTCGATGAGGACATCCACCTCATCCAGCGCCGGTCGGGCGCCGCGGGTGTAGATCTTGCTGACTTGCTCGAATCTGATCACGGTTGTTCCCGGGCGCGAGGGGTCGACACGTGCCCTTGCCATCGTATGCGGGCTTTGCGATGAGGGGCAGCAGACGCGCCCAGTCGGGCTTGTCCTCTTGGTCACACCTCGCGGTTGTTGATGCAGGCGCTACCCGCTCGGCAGTGCCGTGCCTTCCCAGACGACGGGTCTCCACGCCCACTCGCGAACCCCGGTCGCCCACACCGCGGGAGGTTCCGAACCGTCGGTGCGAACCACGAGCAGTCGCTCCGCCGAATCCGTCATCGC
>CAZMCU010000005.1:49013-58292 GCA_964564915.1 uncultured Demequinaceae bacterium
TCGCACGCGATCGCCTCGGACCCGTCGTCCGGTCGAGCGACCATCAGTTGGGTGCACCCCGCCCTCTCGTCGAACTGCGTCCACGCGACACCGCCGGGCAACGCCGCGCGCTGAACGTCCGTCAAGCCTGCAACAGCTGGAGGCCGGACGACGCCGAACGCCAAGGCAAGGACGGCAACGAGGACGACGAGCGCCGCGGAACCGATCAGGTATCCCTTCTCCCCCCGATGGATGGTCTCCTTCGTCATGGTCGCGCCTCCTTCGTGCCGCGAACGCCTCGACCCCGCCGCCCCCGTGCGATACCGACGGAGAAGATGACGAGCAGGAGCCCGGTGACGAGCATCGCGACGATCGCGCTGGACCCTTCCGGGAACACCTCGAGAACGATCTGCGGAACGAAGATGAGCACGCCGATCGCGCCGAGCCCGACCATGAGGGTTTGATCCATGGCGACGCCCCGCCACACGAGCGCGGTCGCCGTCGCCAACCCGAGCCACAGCAGCCACGAACGACCGTCTCCGGCTGCCGCCGTCGTCGCCCCAATGAGGGCAACCGCGGACCCGGTTGCGATCGCCAATTCGGCCGGCTTATGCCATCCGCCGAGCGCAAGGAGTACCCAGGCCACCCCAACCGCCCACACCATGATCGCGCCCCACGAGACGCCTCCGGTGAAGGCTGGTCGCGCGAACACCACCGCGGACAGAACAACGAGGCTCACGAACGCTGCGAGTTGCGGGAACGCCCGGCGCCGGACCATGTACAGAGGTATGGCGAACGCGAACGCGACGAGCGAGACGGCGAGCATGACGTCCCGCATCTGCCACGCTGTCTCTTCCGTGACGACAATCGTGGTCAGCCACGCCACGCCCCCAAGAGAGCCGACGGCGAGGACGCTGACGAGGCGTTGGATGGGTTCGCGGGAGTTTCCCCGCAACACAAAAGCCGCCCCCGCGACGACGACGGTCAAGAGGGTGACAATCGCAAGCCGACCACCGTAATTGAGGTCTCCCCAGCGATCTCCGAGAAGAATCCCGACGGCGGCGATGGCGATCGCCGCGCCAACGTATCCGATCGCCTCGGCGACGGGGGCGGCACGGCCCTCCGAAGGGGTTGGGGCCGACGGACGACGCTCGTACTCCGCGATCGCCGCGGCTTGCTTCGCTGTCAGCAACTTCGCGTCTTGCCAGTCCCTCAACTGTGCTTCTAGGTTCCGCATGGCACCCCCTCGTGCGCTCGACACCGTGCCCCAATGTGATTTGTACAACTTTACGCCGACCCCCCGGAATGGGTTGAGGATTTTTGCGTTCCCTAGAGAGGGACCTTCGTCCCGTCGGCTACGACGCCGGTGGGCCGAGCATGGAAGGCAGAGAAGGCCGGAACGCCGACGTTCCCCGGGTACAGACAGGCCCGCTACGCGACGTAGGCTTGATTGGCCCGAAACCCGGGTCCTCATATATGTGGAATTCGCCGTGACGCAACCAGCCGATCGGCCAGCAAATGCGTCAGGAGACCAACCATGACCGCCGCCAAGCCTAAGTACCCCGGCCTCGAAACCGTCATCAACGGTAACGGTGCCGTCGCACAAGTGATGAAGAGTGTGTGCGATGGTGTCATCGGGTATCCGATCACCCCCTCGACAGAGATTTCCGAGTTATTCGAAGAGTCGCGGGCGCAAGGCAACCTCAACGTTTGGGGGCGGCACCCGTTCTTCGTCGAAACCGAGGGCGAACACTCCGCGCAGAGCGGCGCGCTCGGTGCGGCACTGACCGGCGGACAGTTCATCTCGAACGCGTCGTCGAGCCAGGGCCTTCTTTACGCGATGGAGTCGCACTTCGTCACCGTCGGTAAGAAGATCGGCGGCTTCGTGCTGCAGGTCGCCGCTCGCGTCGTCTCCAAGCACTCCCTCAACGTCATGGCAGGGCACGACGATGTCTACGCGCTCCTCCCCTCCGGCTACACCATCCTCTTCGGATCCAACCCCCAAGAAGCGGCGGACCTCGCGGCTATCGCCTACCGCACGTCCGCCTTGTCGCTTCTTCCCGTAGCAAACGCCATGGACGGATTCGCCACGAGCCACGTCATGAGCGAGACTCGCCTGCCGGAACCGGAACTCCTGCGCGAGTACCTCGGCGACCCCTCCAGCCGGATCGCATGCCCCACCGTTGCCCAGGAGATGCTCTTCGGAGCCAAGGGGCGCGTCTTCCAACTGACCGCCTTCCTCAACCGCAACGCCGAATACTTCAAAGCCGCGGACCTCAAGGCCCTCCGTGCCTACCTTGACGCAAAAGCCGACACGATCGAAAAGGACAACGCGGGCGACCTCGTCGACCAGACGACCGCTTGGGTGCCGAAGAACCTCACGGGCCAGTGGCGCCGCCAGTGGGTGAACGCCCACGAGAAGGGCACGCGCCAGATGGTGCCCGCGCTCGTCGACATCCACAACCCCGGCGTGACCGGCCCCGTACAGAACCAACCCGACTTCCAGGCTGGCGCCGTCGACCACCGTACGCACTTTGCGAACGCCGTTCCCTCGCTCGTCCGGCAGGCTATGGACGAGTACTCGACCCTCAGCGGGCGCACGTACACGCCCATCCACGCGTACGACTGCGAGGACGCCGACTACGTGATGATCGGACTCGGCTCGATCACCGACGACGTTCGCGCGGTGGTCCCCTACCTGCGGTCGAAGGGAATGAAGGTTGGGGTCGTCTCCGTCAAACTGCTCCAACCCTTCCCCGAGGCCGAACTGATCGAGGCCCTCAAGGGCGCCAAGGCCGTCACCGTCCTCGAACGCTCGGACGACACCGCCCTCACGCGTGCGGTCACTCAGGCGCTCTTCAAGGCCCGCGCCAACGCCGACGCGAAGGGCACGACGCCACACGCCGGTGTTCCCGCCCTCGCCCACACCCCCGCGGTGACGACGGCGATCTTCGGCCTCGGTGGCCACGACGTCCAGCCTCGGCACGTGATCGCGGCCTTCCAGCACATGGCGGACGGTAAGACCGACCCGCTGGTCTACCTCGGCTCCCAGTTCTTCGACCCGGACGCCCCGCCGTCGATGGCGGAGCTCCAGGCCAAGTTGCGGGCCGCTTACCCGGAGACGGAGGCTATGGCGCTTCAGACGGAGCCCAACCCCGTGGGGCTCCTTCCGGAGTCCGCGATCCGTGTGCGATTCCACTCGGTCGGTGGGTACGGCACGGTCGCGACGGGCAAGTTGCTCACCGACATCCTCGCCGGCGCGCTCAATATGCACTCGAAGTCCGCGCCCAAGTACGGCTCGGAGAAGAGCGGCGCGGCAACCAACTACTACATGACGTTGAGCCCCGAGCCGGTGTTGCTGACGAACGCGGAACTCGAAGACGTCGAGGTCGTCGTCTCCCCTGACCACAAGGCGTTCATCCACACCAACCCCCTCAAGGGTCTGGTCCAGGGTGGAACGTTCATCCTCCAGTCCGACCTGGCTCCCGAGGACGTCTGGCGCGAGTTGCCGTCCTACGCCCGTCGCACCATTCGGGACAAGAAGGTGCGTTTCCTTGTCGTCGACGCGTTCAAGGTGGCCAAGAAGCACGCCCCGACTCCCGAACTCGAAACCCGCATGATGGGCATCGCGTTCATCGGCGCGGTCGTCGGCCACGTCGATCGCGTTTCCCATGGGGCGACGAGGGAAGCGATCCTCGAGAAGGTCAAAGCCCAGCTCGCCAAGAAGTTTGGCAGCAAGGGAACCGCCGTCGTCGACGCCAACATGGCGGTCATCCTCGACGGGATCGAAGCGACGCATGTCGTCGACTACGAGAACGCGACGTTCCGCTCGATCGACGAGACGCCAGCACTGCGACACCTTCGCTCCATCGACCTGTCGGCGTCGATGTGCTCGACCGCCGCGGCCTCCCGCCCGAGCGCGCTCTTCGACCCCACCTACTACGAGGACTTGATGGCACGACCGTTCCGCGAGGGAACGATTGGCGAGTCTCCCGTCCTGCCGGGGTCGGGCCTGTTTATGCCCGTCGGCACGGGAATCAACAAGGACAAGGGCATCTTCCGACGCACCGTCCCGCTTTTCAACGCCTCCGCGTGCACGGGCTGCCTCGAGTGTGCGTTGGTGTGCCCCGACGTTGCCATCCCGAACACCGTGCACGAGATCCCCGATCTGTTGCTCGCCGGGATCGCCGGAATCGACGCCTCGGAACCGCAGCGGAAGGCGCTCATCGCGCAGGTGCCCGCGTGGTCGGATCGCATCCGTGAGGTCTACCTCGGCGACAAGGAAAGCCGCGCGTTCTCGGACGTCGCCGCGGAAGCGGCTTCCGTGCTCGACTCCTCGAAGGCTGGCGTCACCGCCAACACCACCAAGGTCGTTGAGGCACTCGCCACGTTCCCCGTCGCGCGTACCCGACCCTTCTTCGACGCGATGGAGAGCGAAGCCCCCGGCTCTGGAGGCCTCTTCTCCGCCGCGATCGACCCGTGGAAGTGCACCGGCTGCCTGCAGTGCGTCGAGGTCTGTGGGGCGGGCGCCCTAACCGAGCTCGACCAGGATGCGGACGTGCTCACCGGGCTTGAGGAGCGGTTCGAGTTCCTCACCAAGCTCCCCAACACCCCGGATCGGTTCATGGAAGGCGCGACGACGCCGGATGGCGACATCAAGCGCCTCATGCTCGACCACGACAACTACTACGCGACGACGGGTGGCCACGGCGCCTGCCGCGGCTGTGGTGAGGTTACGGCCATCCGGCTCGTGACGTCCGTCAGCCGGGCGCTCGGAGACGAACATCGCCGCGCCCACATCGGCGAACTCGAAACCCTCATCGGCCAATTGCGCGACAAGCTCGACACCGTGGACGCCAAGGACACCGAGCGCAAGAGCCGCATCGGCTCGATCATCGGGGCCCTCGACGAGAGCCTCTACCTCTATGAGGGTGGCCCGACCGGAAGCGGCCCCGCCGCGACCGTCGTCGCCAACTCGACGGGCTGCAGCAGCGTCTACGCCTCGACGATGCCCTTTACGCCGTACCTCGACCCGTGGGTCAATAGCCTGTTCCAGGACGCCCAGCCCCTTGCGTCTGGAATCTTCGAGGGCATTTCGGCGCACCTCGTTTCCGAGGTTCGCGCCACGCGCAAGGCTCAGCTGGAGTTGGAGGACGCGTACGACCCGGCGGTGCACGACAAGCAACTGTCGTTGCTCTCGTGGCGCGCCTTCACGCATGACGAACTAGCGCTCATGCCGAACGTCCTCACGATCGGTGGCGACGGCGCAAGTTACGACATTGGCTTCGGAGCGATGTCGAGGGTGCTCGCCAGCGGAACCCCGGTGAAGATGGTGGTTCTCAACACCGGTGCGTACTCCAACACCGGCGGCCAGACGTCGACGGCGAGCCTCACCGCCCAGGATTCCGACCTCGCTCGCTTCGGACGAGCCCACGGCGGCAAGGTCGAAGCCCGCAAGGAGATCGGCCTGTTGGCCGCATTCCACCCCGGCGTCTACGCGTGCGTCACGGCTACTGCCCTCCACAGTCACTTCCTCAAGACCACGATGGAAATCTTGGGGTATCGCGACGGGGCAGCCCTTATGGACGTCTACACGCCGTGTGGGACGGAGAACGGAATCGCGGAGGAACTCTCCAACACCCGCTCGCGCCTCGCGGTCGAGAGCCGCGTCAGCCCGGTCTTCGTGCACGACCCGCGCAAGGGAACCACGCTCAAGGATCGGTTCTCCCTCGACGGCAACCCCGACGTCGACAAGATGTGGACGACGAGCACGCTCCAGTACCTCGACGACGACGGCAAGGTGCAACTGCTGACGACGCCGCTCACGCCCGCGGAGTTCGCGTTGGGTGAGGTGCGGTTCAAGAAGCAGTTCCACAAGTTGGACGCCTCGCTCGAGGCGGGAGCCCTACCGATCGCCGAGTACGTCGACCTTCCGCAAGACGAGCGCGCCAACCGCGTGCCGTTTGTGTACGCGACGGACGACGACAAGCACCTCATCAAGGTCGAGTGCTCGCAGCCGATCGTTCACCTGGTGGAAGAGCGGCGGCGTCACTGGCAGACGCTGCAGTACCTCGCCGGTGTCAATGAGGCCACCCTCTCGGCAAAGCACCGCGAGGAGGTCGAGACGCTTAAGGCCCAGTACGAGGAACTCGCCCAACTGCGCGAGAGTTCGCTCGACGACATCGCCCAGGCGATGGCGGATCTGGCATCCTCGAGCCAGGCTCCGGTCAGCCTCGGTGGCCTGTTCCGTCCGACCGGTGGTGGAGCGACCCAGGCCGCACCCGCTGCGGGAGCCGCCCCGGTGGCGACGTCCGATCGACCAATCTGGCTCGATCCGGCGGATGAGCACCTGTGCAACGACTGCGGGACCTGCTACCAGGAGTTGCCGCAACTCTTCGTGAAGTCGACGGAGGTTATCGATGGCGAGGCGAAGATCATCGCCAAGATGATCCCCGGTGCGTTGGAGAAGCTTGAGGTCACACCGGACATCCAGAAGCGAATCGACAGGGTCAAGGCGACGTGCGACGCGGAGATCATCCGATGAGCACTACGACCGACCACGTCGAGGACGTCGCGACTCTCGATCAGAGGGTGGAGTTGCTGAAGCGGCGGCTCGTGGCGGAGCCCCAGGCTTTCCGCGAGATGTTCATGACCGACGGCATCCAGGCGGCGGCGTGGGAATTCCAGCAGCCCGAACTCTCCAAGGAGTTCGTGGAGAAGCTGTGGGCCGTGCTGCTCCAGGACAACGACGCCAGCACGGTGCTCATGCGCTTCCTGTGGGATCTGCCGCTCGGGAAGAAGCGCGCGTTCATCCGCGGTATTGACCAGCATCTCTCTGACCGCTACCCGATGTTCAAGGGGATGAGCGTCAATTGGCCGGCGGAGAGCAGCATCCCGCCGTACATTCGCGACGCGGATTCCCGCTCCCAGGACTTCGAATTGGTCAACCAGGGTTACTTCGGGTACATGAGCCAGGGGTTCACGGCTCGCGACGTCGACCTATTGGTGTGGCTTGAAGCGTTGCGCGACAAGCAGTGCGCCGAAAAACCCTGCGAACTCGGCATCTTCATCGCGGGGCAGAAGGAGCCCAAGGGTGGGTGTCCGGTCCGGATCCACATCCCCCAGATGCTCGAACTCATCGGCCAGGGCCGCTTCCGCGACGCTCTGGAGTTGATCGAGAACGCCAACCCGCTGCCCGACGTCACCGGCCGCGTGTGCCCACAGGAACTCCAGTGCCAGGGCGTGTGCCTCCACAAGGTGCCGATGGCGATCGGTCAGGTCGAGTGGTTCCTCCCCCAGCGGGAGAAGATCGTCAACCCCACGGGCGCAGTGGACCGATTCATCGGCTTCCCCGACCCGTGGGCGGTGGCGTCCAAGCCCCCCGTCGCGATCGTCGGCTCCGGCCCCTCCGGGCTCATCAATGCCTACCTGCTCTCGGTCGAAGGTTTCCCCGTCACGATCTTCGAGGCGTTCCACGCCCTCGGTGGCGTGTTGCGTTATGGCATCCCTGAGTTCCGTCTCCCCAACGACCTGATCGATGACGTCGTCGGCAAGATCAAGCTCCTCGGGGGCAAGTTCGTCCAGAACTTCGTCGTCGGCAAAACGGCGACGTTGCAGGACCTGAAGGATGCGGGCTTCTGGAAGATCTTCGTTGGCTCTGGTGCCGGGCTTCCCCGCTTCATGAACGTCCCCGGCGAGCACTTGCTCAACGTCATGAGCGCGAACGAGTTCCTCACGCGCGTCAACCTCATGCAGGGGCTACGCGAGGACTACGAGACCCCGCTACCGGACATCAAGGGCAAGCAGGTCATCGTCATCGGCGGTGGCAACACCGCGATGGACGCCGCTCGCACCTCTCGGCGCCTCGGCGGAAACGTCACGATCGTCTATCGTCGCACCCAGGCCGAGATGCCCGCGCGCGTCGAGGAGCTTCACCACGCCCTTGAGGAGGGCATCAAGCTCATGCCGCTCCGCTCCCCCACCGAGTTCCTCGGCGATCAGGAGACCGGCTTCGTTACGGCCGCGACGCTCGACATCATCGAACTTGGCGAGCCCGACGAGTCCGGACGGCGCCGTCCCGTCAGCACGGGCAAGTCGGAGACCATCAAGGCTGACCTGGTGATCATGGCGCTCGGGAACAACGCTAACCCGATCATCAAGGACTCCGAGCCTCGGCTCAAGACCTCCAAGTGGGGCACGATCGAACTCGAGCAGGAAGGCTCGCAGGAGACGACGCTTGAGGGCGTCTACACCGGTGGCGACGCCGCACGAGGTGGCTCGACGGCCATCATGGCGGCTGGCGATGGACAGAGCGCGGCCCGCGAGATCCTCGGTTCCGTCGACCTGCCCGATGACGTCATCCGGAAGATGGTCGCGAGCGCCAAGAAGTACACCGAGTTGGGGGCGACCAACCAGACGATCCTGTCCAAGTCCGTGTTGAGCGACGGTATCTGCGAGTTCACCATCCACTCCCCGCTCATCGCGTCCGCGGCGAAAGCCGGCCAATTCGTCCGCGCCCTCCCCCGGCCGGACGGTGAGCTCATTCCGCTCACGCTTGCCGACTGGGACGCTAAAGCCGGAACCATCACCCTCGTCATCCAGGGCGTCGGGACGAGCTCCATCGAGATCAACCAGATGGAGGTCGGGGACTCCTTTACCGGCATCGCCGGACCTCTCGGGCAGCCGAGCCACGTGCAGAAGTACGGCAAGAACGACACCGTCGTCTTCACCGCCGGTGGGCTCGGCCTTCCGCCGGTATACCCGATCATGCGGGAGCATCTGAAGGCTGGCAACCACGTGACCCTCATCTCCGGATTCCGATCCAAAGACCTTATGTTCTGGGATCAGCCGAACGAGCGCGTGGGTGCGCTTCAGGCGAAATACGGCAAGCAACTTGAGGTCATCTACGCGACCAACGATGGGACGTTCGGCGTCAAGGGCTTCGTGACCGCTCCCCTGCAGGAACTGCTCGAAGCCAACAAGAAGGGCGAGGGGCGCACGATCGCCGAGGTTGTGACGATCGGCCCGCCGATGATGATGCGCGCGGTGAGCGACATGTCGCTGCCGTATGGCGTTCCATGCGTGGCGAGCCTGAACTCGATCATGGTGGACGCCACCGGGATGTGCGGGGCGTGCATGGTGCCCGTCGTCATCGACGGCAAGATCGTCCGCAAGCACGCGTGCATCGACGGCCCCGAGATCGACTCCCACATCATTGACTGGGACAAGTTCTTGCCGCGCTTCGGGCAGTTCAAGTCCCAGGAGAAGGCGAGCATGGCCCGTCACGGGCTGGCGTAGGCG
>CAZMCU010000006.1:0-20367 GCA_964564915.1 uncultured Demequinaceae bacterium
CCTCCGGGTTATGAGCCCGGCGAGCTACCGAGCTGCTCCACCCCGCGTCGGCGAAACCTCAGTATACGCCGCCAACACGAGCCCCAAGATCGAGGGCTACCCTCCGGAGGGGGCAGTCGAGGCCGTAGCGTCGGCTTCAACCAACTGAGCCTCGGCGTCGATTGCGGCATTGAGGGCGGCCTCCAGTCGATCCTGGGCCTCTCCGTACGCCGCAAAATCGCCCTCCGCGAGCGCCGCACGCCCGTCCTGAATGGCCGCCTTGGCATCCTGAAGCGCCGCCTCAAGCGCCGCGCGCGCCTCGGAGACCACCGTCGGAATCCCCGTATCGGTCGGTTCCGGCGTCACCGGAGTGTCATTCGACACCGTGCCGAACACCTGGTCGAGCGCCTCGTCGAGGGTGTCGGCAAACCCGACGGAGTCCCCGAACGCGACGAACACCTTCCTCAAGAGAGGGAACTGCGTGCCCTTGGAACTCATGACGTAGACGGGCTGGACGTAGAGGAGTCCTCCGCCCACGGGCAGGGTGAGGAGATTCCCACTCAGGACGGTCGTCTCCCCTTGCCTTAAGAGGTTGAGGACGTTCTGGGCGTCGGGATTCGAGTTGAAGTTGTTCTGGACCTGCCCGGGGCCGGGCACGGTCGAGTCCCGTGGGAGCTCCAATAGGCGCAAGGTCCCGTAGTCGGAATCGGGATGGCCAGCGGTCGAGCCCGTCTCGGAGTTCACGGCGAGGAAGCCGGTAAGCACGTTGCGGTTCGTGTTTCCCCCCGGGATGAACGTGGACGTCAGGGAGAACGTCGGCTCACCTTGCCCGGGCATTTGGAGAGTGAGGTAGTACGGCGGTTGAAGGGCGGTCGTCGTGTCCGTTGTCGTACTCGCCGTCGGGTCCTTGGGGTTCTGCCAGAAGTCCTGACCGGAGTAGAAGGAAGCGGCGTCCGTGACGTGGTACGTCGCGAGTTCAAGCCGCTGGATGCGGAACAGCAATTCGGGGTAGCGGAAGTGAGCCATCAGATCGGACGAGACCTCCGACAGGGGGGTCAGCGTTCCGGGATATACCCGCTCCCAGGTCTGGAGCACCGGGTCCGTCGGGTCCCACTCGTACAGGGTTACCGTTCCGTCGTAGGCATCCACGGTCGCCTTGACCGAGTTCCTGATGTACGTCAGGTAGTACGAGCCGCCATCGCTCAGCCCGACCTCAAGCCGATCGGCGTACGGGTACTTCGAACTGACGGTAAAGGCATCGACGATCCACACGACGCGACCATCGACCACCGCGGGGTAGGTGTTTTGGTCGATCATGAGGTAGGGCGCGACCTTCTTCACCCTCTCGGCGGGGTCTCGGATGTACATGATTTGGGACTCGGGCGTCACACGATCAGAGAAGAGAATCTCCTCGTCGCCAAACCGTACCCAGAACATGAACTTCGAGAAGACGCTTCCAATCGCTGGTCCACCGTGCCCCGAGTAGGTCGTGTTGACCTGCCCGTTCGGGGAAGCATCGTCGGGGTAGTCCAACTCCCACGGTTGCGAACCCTCCGGAGCACCAACGATCGAGTACTCCGGGAGATCCTGCCCAAAGTAGATTCGCGGTTCGTACGTTCCCAGGACGCCCGTCGGCGGGATCCCATGCTCAAAGAACGTCGGTTGACCATCCGTGGTGGTTTCGTTGCCATACGCGGCGACGACCCCGAAACCGTGGGTAAAGACCGTGTGGTCATTGACCCAGGTGCGATTCTCCTCCGACAGTCCCTCAAGGTTCAGTTCGCGCACCGCGATGACCGCGTCCCGCAACTCCCCATCGATCCGGTAGCGGTCAACGGAGAGGGTGTCCCGGAAGTCGTAGTACTGCTTGTTCTGCTGAAGTTGCTGGAAAGCGGGAGAAACGATGTTCGGGTCGAGGACGCGAATCGATGCCGTCGTCTGGGCGTCGGCTCGCAGCGCCCCGGCCAGGGCCTCGGTCTCCGCGGCATACGGCGTCACCACCACGTCGTCGATCCCAAAGGCGAACCGCGTCGCGTCGATGTTCCTCTGGATGTACTTCGCCTCCAACTCCTGGGCGTTCGGGGCGACTTGGAACTTCTGCACCATCGCGGGGTACAGGACACCGACGACGAGCGCGGAGACCACCATGAGGGAGGCTCCGATGAACGGCACGCGCCAGTCCGGTCGGAAGATGACGGAGAGGAACATGAGGGCCACGACGATCGAGATGCCCGCGAGGATACCGCGAGCGGGGATGGACGCGTTGACGTCCGCGTAGGTGGCACCGTCGAACGTATCGCCCGCCTTGCTCAGGAGTGCAAAACGCCCCAGCCAGATATCGAGGGCGATCGCAACCATGACGAGCGCCCCGAGGAGCGCCAACTGCGTCCGAGCGGGACCGCTCGCGACGAACGCCCGCCCACCCGTCGTGATCGCCCCGTAGAGCAGGTGAACGAACGCGGAGAGGATCGCACAGATGATGGCGATCCAGAGAACGAACTCGACGAAGATCGTCAACGCCGGCAGGGAAAAGACGTAGAAAGAGAGATCCTGCCCGAACTGCGGATCGGTGATACCGAACGGCACCCTGTAGTACCACGCGAGAATCACCTGCCACTGCGATGCGACGAGTCCTCCCGCGATCAGGCCAACGAACAACGGCAGCGCCAGCATGACCCAGCGCTCCAGCGGTTGAATCTGCTCCCGGTACGCGTCGAGGACCGAGCGGGGTCGGTTCGTGCCCCGCGGCCTCGCCCTCTTCGCAAGCCACAGCGTCAGCCAGACCGATAGCCCGGCAACGCCGCCAAAGACCAAGAAGAGAACGGTCTTGGTCACCCACGCGGTGGTCCACACGCCGGAGAATCCCAGGCTGCTATACCACGCCCAATCGGTCCAGACGTTGGCGAAACCGACGATGGCGATCAGAACCAGAAGGACGACGACCAGGGTGATCGCGATCGCCGATCGACGGCGGGGTACGGCAACCCTTGGGGGTCGGGGGCGTCGATCATCTGTGGGTAGCGTCACGGTTGACGTCCTCTCTTGCCAATAGCGATGACTCTAGGGTCGCACATCACGAGCACGACGGCAGGTCCCCTGCCTCGCCCTTGCCGATGGCGACGATGGCATAGTAGGCGTCCTCGAGAGTGTCCACCGCAACTACGGTAAGCCCATCGGGCACGTGCCCAACAACTTCGGGGCAGTTCGCAGCGGGGGCGAGGAACCAGGAAGCGCCGTCGTCGCGGGCGCCGATCATCTTGAGGTCGATGCCCCCGATCGGACCGACGCTTTCGTCGATATCGATGGTTCCCGTGCCCGCGACGTCCACTCCGTTGAGTTCATCCTCGGGGGTGAGAAGGTCAATGACCCCCAGAGCGAACATCATCCCTCCGCTGGGACCGCCGACGTTGTCGATCGCCACCGTCACGTCGAATGGGAAATCGAACGTTGGGTCAACCCATATCCCCATAACCGCTCCGCCGCTGCCGTTGTCGATCGTCGGGAACGTTAGCGAAACCTCGCTGCCGTCACGAAGCACACCGACCGTAACGAAATCTCCCGGTTGAAGGACACGGAAAGCCGAATCCAAGTCGTCGAAGGTCGAAATGCTGCGACCATTCACGCTGACGATCACGTCGTCCAGTTTCAGTTGACCAATCGCGTGAGAACTGGGCTGGAAGTCGACGACCGTGATGGTCGCGCCGACCTCGATCCCCAAATGCTTGAGGGCGGCGACTGTCGCCCTCTCCTGCGAGGTGACCCACTGCTCCTGGATGGCGCTGCTTCCTTCCTGGTGAATCTCGGGGTAGACGGCGGCGGAAGGAGAAAGCCACGCTCGAAGGATGGGACCGAAGGAGAGCGCCGACGACGAGCCAAACGATACGGAGACGGTCGTGATCCTCAATTCGCCCGAGGGGTGGTACGTCTGAGCCCCCTCGATGCTCAGGAGACTCTCGCCGCTAGAGTCGTCGAAGATGTTGAACGTCGGGCCGGGTCGATTGATCGAATACGGCGCGGGAAGGACCGTGAGTACCGCAAGGCCCAAGGCCGTCACCATGCCGCTGACGGAGAGAAGAATCGAACGGGCATTCACCGGACGTGGGTCCGAGGATGCGGGTTTCGCGAAGGGATCGACATCGGTCATCCCCTCATCATCGCTGATGGCGAACGCCGCGATGACCACGACCTCCCCAGGCGTACCGTGGAAGTGCACCCAAACGCGCGAGGTCGGGAGGACCAGTGAGCGACGACTCGTCGCAGTGGCTGGAATTGCTTCGGGGGCTATTTGGCGACCGCGCGGAGGAAGCCCTAGAGGAAATGCGCCATATGGGGCTCGATCCCGATCGCCTAGCCACCGAAGCCGGGATGGACGACGTTCCGGGGATGATCGAACACGTCCTCGCCCAATTGCGCGCCTTGATGGAGCAGTCCAAGGGTCAGGACGTCAACTGGGCCCTCGCCCACGACGTGGCGCGAGGGGTTGCGGCCCAGGGTGGCGACCCGATGGTCACCGCCGCTGTCGCGGAGGAGCACCGCGAGGCTGTCACCCTCGCCGAACTATGGCTCGACGCCGTAACCGACTTTCCTCCCTCGACGCTTCCGCCTCGCGTCTGGAGCCACGCCGAGTGGATCGAGGCCACCTTGCCAACGTGGCGACTCCTCGCCGGCCCCGTCGCGATATCGGTTTCTCACGCGCTGGGGACCCTGATCGGCGGAGAAACCGGTGGCGAAAGCCCCTTGCTCGACCAGGTGGCGCCCACCGTGTGTGGAATGCACGTTGGACAAGCGGCGGGAACCCTCGCGAGGGAGGCTTTCGGGGGAACCGACCTGGGTCTCCTTCTCATTCCGGAACCGCGCGTCGTCCTCGTCCCGCGTTCCATCGCCGCGTTCGCCGACGGCCTCGACATCCCCGAGGATGAGGTGCGCGGATTCCTCGCCCTCCGCGAATGCGCCCATGTGAGGTTGTTCCGCCACGCCCCCTGGCTAGCCGGTCAACTTCACTCCGCGATCGAGCGATACGCGCGGGGCGTCACGATCGACCCCGAAGCGCTCGACTCCGCGGTGCGGGATGCGGGCGGAGGGAACCCCGCGCAACTGCAGAAGGCCTTGAGCCGTGGGATTTTCGCCAGTTCACACAGCGACGAGCAGACCGCGACGCTGGAGTCGATCGAGACGATCCTCGCCCTCGTCGAAGGCTGGGTCGAGCACGTGACGGCGATAGCGGCGGCACCTCATCTCCCCGATGTCGCCGCGCTGGGGGAAATGATGCGTCGGCGCAGGGCCGCGGGGGGACCAGCCGAGCACACGTTCGCCACGCTTCTCGGGCTTGATCTTCGCCCGAGAAGGCTGCGGGAGGCCACCCACCTGTGGGATTCGCTTTTCCGCACGGCTGGACCGGCAGGAAGGGATGCGCCATGGTCGCACCCCGATCTTCTTCCGACCGCGAGCGATCTGACCGATGCGGACGCGTGGGTCGCCGGACAGGTCTCGGGAGAGGGGGACGACGACGTCGACCGAGAACTCCGCGCGCTGCTGGACTCGGACCCCGAGGCGGAAGGAACCAGCGACCCGCCCAACCACGACGATCCGGACGACGGCGACACGGAGGCCCCCGCTTGACGGATTTCGGCCCGGAAGCAACGTAGCCTAGTGGGCAACGGTCCCTTGGGGCTGGGTGGCGAGCGCGATATGCGCCGCCGACACATGATGGGAGAGACCATGGAAGAGAAGTACGAGGGCGAGTTCTATTGCCTCAAGGACAAGGCGAAGGTCAAGGCCATCGGAGATGTCAGCACCACCAACGGCCGTCGTATGGCGAAGGCCATCTGCCCCAACTGTGGGACGAAGTTGACCCGCATCCTTCCGAAGGCAACAACCTGACATCAGCCGTAGCTTGACGGGGGCGGGCGCTTGGCGCCCGCCCTCTCTCGTCTTTCCTGTGGAGAACTCCCGAGCTGCGTTGTCCCGTGCCACGCTGAGCCCATGCGTTTGCGCCCCGGGGTTACGGTCCTGGTCCGGGATGCCGGACACCTCCAGGTCGGCCTCGCTCGGCCATTGGCCTTCGATGGACTCTCCCCCCGAGAGGAGACCTTCCTCGCGTCGCTTGAGGGGAGGGTGGCTGGGCTATCCGTGACCGAATGCGAGGAGTTTCCCCGCATCGTCGAGGCGCTTCGCGAGAACGGCCTCCTGACGGAGGATCCCCCATACCCCTCTCTCCCCGACGCGACGGTTCGGTTGCGCGTCGTCGACGCGATCACCTCCACCATCGCGATCGGTCTCGCTCGAGCGGGGGTAGGGGCTCTGTCCATCGTCGATCCTCGCCCCACGTCCCCGCGAGGGCCGTTCGGCCCCAGCGCCGCCGGACTCTCGCTTGCGTCGGCACTAGCGCGGTCGCTTCGCGAAACCTCCCCGACGATCAGGATCGCCGGCCCGTTCGAGCGGGCCTCGCTGGAGATCCTTCGCGGTCACGGCGCGCTCGACCTCGCCGTTCCGCGAGACCTCACGGCACGTGATATTCCCCACCTCAGGATCGTCACGGACGAGGAGGGTATCGACGTTGGACCCCTCGTCGTTCCGGGGAGAACCCCGTGCGAGACGTGCCTGGGAATCGCCCAAGCGGAAACGGATCCGTGGTGGCCGCGGATTGCCCTCCAACTCGGTGATGCGGGGAGGGATGCGGGGGTTCGTCCACCCGAGGCGGCTACCCTCCTCGCCTCGGGGATCGCCGTGCGGGAGATCGTCACCGCGCTCAGAGGAGTTCCCCTCCGTACCCGTCGGTGGCGTGTGCCTTTCGACGGGAACACCATCGAAGCGGTCTCGCTCCATCCTCATCCCGACTGCTGGTGCGGGGCCGCGTCCCCGATCGGGGATACGGAGACGGCCGCGGTGGCCGCCTTTCCGTCGTCGCGCGGCTAGGTCCGAGAGGAACGCACGCTCGACGACCCCGAGCGTTCATGTTGCTCAACGATCTCCAGGATTTCCCGTCCATAGGCGTCCAACTTGGAGGGTCCCACCCCCCGCACGCTGGAGAGTTGACCGAGCGTCCGCGGTCGCGTCTGGGCGATCTCGACGAGGCTCGTGTCGACGAGGACCGTGAAGGCAGGCTTGGAGTCGGCATGGGCGTGGGCGAGCCTCCACGCCTTAAGCGCCTCGAATAGACGGAGGTCGGCCGCGCTGAGGTCAATTGCCGACGCCCGACGCCGAGGCGTCGTCGGTGCCGTTCTCGTGTCGGGCCAGATCCCCTCAAGGAACCGCGTGCGCTTGCGTGTCGCCCTGCCACCCGAGCTTCGTGCCCGAGAGTACGACAGGTTGAGGTGGATCTTGGCTCGCGTAATGCCGACGTAGAGCAACCGCTTCTCCTCCGCAAGGGCCTCGTCCGTCTCGGCAAGCGACACGGGAACGAGCCCCTCGGAGAGTCCGACGAGGAAGACCGCGTCCCACTCCAGGCCCTTGGCGGCGTGAAGGGTCGTGAGCGTTACCCCATCGACGATTGGTGCGTGTTGAGCCTCCGCCCTTTCGTCGAGATGGACAACGAACTCTCGGAGGTTGCCCTCCCACTCGTCCGCGAGCCCAATAATCGCCTGCAGGGAGTCCCATCTCTCGCGGACCGCCCCGCGAGCGGCGGGAGGATCCTCCGTCCACCCAGCCCCGGATAGCGCCTCTCTCACCGCGACCGAAACGTCGTCGCCGATCGTCGTCGCCGCGGCAGCTCGCAGCAGGAGTACACCTTGACGCACCTCCTCACGGTCGAAGAACCTCGCCCCTCCCCTGACGACGTACCCGATACCCCGTTCGGTCAGCGCTTCCTCATACGCCTCCGACTGCCCGTTCGTGCGATAGAGAATCGCGATGTCTTTCGCGGCGAGTCCCGACGCTATGAGTCCGGAGATGCGCTCCGCCGTTGCGGTGGCCTCTTCGGCATCGTCCGCATAGGCGTGGAACGACACCTCGGGACCCGCGGGGCGCTGCGCGACGAGTTGGACTGAATCCCTTCCCTTACCCGCGAGTCTGTTCGCGAGCCCCACTACTTGGGGCGTCGACCGATAGTCGCGCACGAGTCGAACCAGGGAAGCGTTTGGATAGCGTCGACGAAACTCGAGAAGGTGACGAGGAGTGGCGCCCGCGAAGGAGTAGATGGTTTGCGAAGGGTCGCCGACAACACAGAGGTTGTCGCGTTCCCCGAGCCATCGGTCGAGCAGGAACTGCTGAAGAGGGGAAACGTCCTGATATTCGTCGACGACGAAGTGCCGGTACTTCCGGTGCACCGATTCCGCTACCGTCCGATTCCTGCCTAAGGCATCCGCGAGGAGCAAGAGAATGTCCTCGAAGTCGAGGACCACCTCAAGGGTCTTCGCCTCCTCGTACGCCCGCATGATGTCCGCGACAACGGCGTAGGCGAAACCCGCGGGTTCGGGACGTCCACGGGCGGGCGCGACCGTCGCGTAATCCTCCGCGGCGACCAACGAAACCTTGGCCCATTCGATCTCCGCCGCGAGATCCCGAACCGCAAGACGATCGACCGCGAGCCCTCCCGATCGCGCCGCTTTCGCCACAAGAGCCGACTTCTGTTCGACGATTCGAGGAATCCTTCCCCCCACCACCTCCGGCCAGAAATACGTCAACTGACGGAGGGCCGCGGAATGAAACGTCCGGGCGGAAACGTCGGCAACCCCCAGCGCACGCAGCCGTTCGCGCATCTGCGCCGCGGCCCGCGTCGTAAACGTGACCGCCAACACCGAGGCCGGGTCGTAGGCGTTGATACGAACGCCGTAGGCGATCCGATGGGTCATCGCCCTCGTCTTACCCGTCCCCGCGCCCGCGAGCACGCACACGGGCCCGTGAAGGGCCGTAGCGACCTCCCGCTGCTCCGGGTCGAGGGCCTCGAGAATCTCGTCAGGGGTCATGCGAACGATGCTGTCACGCGTCTGCGACACCGGCCTCGCGGACCGGGTCGGTTCCGTACCACTCGTGGACAAGGCCGCGAGCGATCGTGCCTGGGGACGCAAGAGAAATCCTCTTCTCGACGAGCGACGTGAGCAGGTCGTCGCGCGTGAACCAACGGGCATCCGTCACCTCGACCGCATCGATCTTGAGATCGGCCGCCCGGGCGTGGGCCCGAAAAGCCACCATAATCGAGGCGGGAAAAGGCCACGGCTGACTCCTGACGTAGTCCAGCGAGTCGAGCTTGAGCGACGCCTCCTCCATCACCTCGCGATGCACCGCTTGCTCAAGCGATTCCCCCGGTTCGAGGAAACCGGCGAGGTGGGAATACCTCCCGGGGGAGTGATAGGCGACGTGGGCAAGGAGAAGGCGATCCGACTCGTCCGTGATCGCAACGATCACCGCGGGGTCCGTTCGGGGATAGTTCTCGTGTCCCTCCGGCACGCACCGTCGAACCCACCCCCCGTTTCCCGGCTCGGTGGGTTCTCCACACCGCGGGCACGCGGGGTTCCGCGCGTGCCACTCGATCATCGCGACCGCGGTGACCGCCAGCTCGAGTTCCGCCGCATGCTCCTCGCTTCCGCCGAGATGGCCGAACACCTCCCGGAGAGGGGTGGGCTTCCCGATTGCCCCTTTCCCCGGCTTGTCGACGTCCACGGGCACCGCGACGACGTCCCTGCCCTCGTGCTCGCCGAGGTATACCGCGAGGGGAGACTCCCGCCTCTTCTTGCTTGGCACGATGACCAAGCGTCCCTGGTGCATGTGGACGCCTCCCCTCGACACGAGGACGGCATCGGCTCGATCGAGATCGACCGTGGTTCGACGCTCCGCGGCACGGTCCACGCGGAGGGGTTCGCCGAGGAACCAGGGCACGAGCACGGCTCCACGCTACGTCACACTCGGCACGCGCGTGGCGCCAAGACCCCGTTTGGTTCTACCGTGAGTGCGTGTCTCCTTCTCCGCTCGCTCTCGCGGCCCTCGCGACCGTAGCCGTCCCCGGCCTCGAGATCTACGACGTCCTCCGCAGTCCCAACGCGGACGCCGACTTCGACGTCGTGACGGTGGTCGACCCCACGGGCAGGCGATGGACCGTTCGGGCTCCTCGTCGACCCGCCGCTGGCGCGGCGCTCGAGGCGGAGTTGGGCCTTCTCGCCTCCCTCGGCAAAGCGTGCGACGCAGGAGATCTGGGGTTCGACGTTCCCCGCCCCGCTGGAACCGCACCCCTCAAAGAGGGCGGGCGCGTGGTTGTCTACGAGGAAATCCCCGGCAAGAGGTTGAGCCTCGCCGCCGTCGACCCCGATGGTGACCTCGCGGTCGCCATCGGCCGCGCCATCGCGGAGATCCACGAACTCCCCACCACGATCGTCGAAGACGCTGGGCTTCCCTGCTACGAACAAGAGGCCTACCGCCAGCGGAGACTCGCGGAACTCGACGCCGCCGCCCAAACGGGTAAGGTCCCCCCCGGGCTGACCGCACGGTGGGAAGAGCAACTGGAAAACGTCACGTGGTGGCGGTTCGAACCGACCGTGGTGCACGGAAGCCTCGGCGAACATCAATGGGTGGTGACGGACGGCACCGTCTCCGGCATCGTCGGCTGGGCCGATACCCGTGTCGCCGACCCGGCGGACGACCTGGGGTGGCTCGTCGCCGCCGCGCCGAGCGACCTCCTGAACTCGATCCTCGAGGCGTACACGGCGGAGCGTGGGGGACTCAGGGACCCCCACCTCACGGATCGAGCACACCTCGCGAGCGAGTTCGCGCTCGCGCGGTGGCTCATGCATGGCGTGCGGACCACCAACCCCGACATCGTCAGGGACGCGGAAGGGATGCTAGCCGATCTCGTCGCGCTCCTCACGGAATCGGGCGAACTCTAGTCTCCGCGGAGGAGGCGAACGACCTCCTCCTCGCTCATGAGGTGCGTCGGTCGAGCCGACTTTCCCGTCGCGACGTACACGAAGAGTGCGTCGACATCCTCCACGGGAATCCCCCTCCACGCCGACCACGCGAGCCGGTACACGGCTAACTGAACGTCCCGAGCCTCGCGCTCGGCGGCGTCCCTGGGCGAACTGCCGGTCTTCCAATCGACGACGGTCACCTTGTCGAGGCCATCGCCCGGGGGAAAAACCGCGTCGATCCTGCACCGCAAGACGACTCCCCCGACGGGAACCTCGACGTTCGCCTCGATCGCGATAGGGCGGCGCCCCGCCCACTCCGACGCGAGGAAGGCATCGCGTAGGGACGAGACCTCAGCCGCATCCGGCGCATCGAGGTCCGACTCGGCCCCCTCTCCGTCGAACCAATCGTCGGGGTCGAGCAAGGCCGGACGGTTGAAGTACGCCTCGGCCCACGTGTGAAACGCGCTTCCCCTCCGAGCCGAGGCGGTGGGCTCGAGCGGGATCGGCCTCCTCAACGTCAGGGCGAAGGTGTCGCGATCCCGCGCCATGGCGACAAGGGACGTGCTCCCCAGGTGCTCGGGCAAGGCCACGGAGTTCACCGCTTCCGCGCGCTCACGTTCCTCCGCGAGCATCGCCTCGATCTCCCGCTCGTAGGGGAGGCTCCCACGATCCGTCTTCCCCACACGCTGACGTGCCTCGATGACCTCGGAGGCGAGGGCGATCCGCCCCTCCTGGATCGCGCTCGGAGCGAGCGGCCACGACACCGGGACTCCTTCGGAATCCCCCGTCCCGCCATCTCCGGAGTCGCCATCGTCGCTTTCCGAGGGATGTCCATCCGGACCGGAAGCGTTCACGTCGGGTCGGGTAGCCCACCCCTCATCGGACAGCACTCCGGCATCAACGAGTTCCCTGACGTAGAGCGACACGGGGCGGAGAGAGGTCCCCTCCCCCATCCACGACGCCGTGAGGATGACGTCCGACTTCGCGCGTGTCACCGCCACGTAGAAGAGCCTCCGCTCCTCCTCGATCGCGTGTGCGCCCGCCGCATTCCGGAACGCATCCTCCGAGGTTTGGAAATCCCGGACGTTCTTCGCCGCTTCCCATTCCCACGCGGGAAGGAGGTTCGCGTCCCGGCGAAGCGGCCAGGGAAGGTGCCGGGCACTCTCGAGCCACCCCCCCGAACGATACGTGGGATCGTCCCGATCGCCGGAGACGCCGACGTTGGGGAACGTTCCATCCGACAGGCCGGGGACGGCGACGATATCCCACTCCATCCCCTTCGCGGCGTGAACGGTCATCACCTGAATCGCCCCCGGACGCGGGGCTTCGGTGGGGGAATCGAGACCATCTTCGCGGTCACGGGCGGCGTCGAGCCACGAGAGGAAACCCCCGAGGGTCGCATGCTCAACACCGGTGGAGAACGTTCGTGCCGCCTCGACGAGGGCATCGAGAGCGTCGTCCCCCCGCGCGCGACCCATGGTCCTCGCGGCAAGGTTCGCCTCGATATCCAGGAGGGCGACGCGTGCGGCGAAGGACACGATGTCGACAACGGGCAAGTAGGCGTGCTCCCGGATCGCGGCGACGACGGCCCCGAGGCGAGTCAGCCTCTCGCGGGCCACGGCCCCAAGGGAGCGACCATCGCGCGAGGTCCACGTCGCCTGGGGAAGGTTCTCCAGGGCATCGACGATGCTCGCTTCGACCTCACGCGTCTCCCGGGGTCCGGCGAGTTCCTCCGCCCAATCATCGAGTGCCGCGATGTCCCGAATCCCCAACGCCATCCGCTCCGAGGTGAGGAGGCGCATGAGGGAATCCCCCCTGCTCGGGTCGTGGGCGACCTCGAGGAGCGCGACGAGGTCAACGACGGCGGGGGTATCGAGGAGTCCCCCGAGACCCACGACCTGGTAGTCGACGCCCGCGCGACGCAGCGCGGCGATGAGCGGTGGGAAAAGCTTCCGAACCCGACACAGGATCGCGGCCTCGACGGGGAGATCCGTCGACTTCCTCCCCCGCTCTAGAGCCGTGCGTCGGTCGAGGAGTTCCTGAACCATCCCTGCGGCCTCGTCCTCGGCATCCCGGAATACCCGGGCAACGACGGCGGGTTCACGAGGTTTCTGCTCGTCGCGCCTCGAGGGCGCTGTCCCCGAGGTCAACGCCGGAACGGATACGCGGGTCGCCCGTCGGAGGGGTTCGGTCACGGCGTTGGCCGTGCGCAACACCTCCGTCGAGTTCCTCCAGGAGACCGACAGCGTGAGCCTCTCCCCCTCCCCTCCGCCGAAGTCCTCGGCGAACCCCGCAAGAGCCCCCTCACTCGCTCCTCGGAACCCGTAGATCGCCTGGTTGGGGTCTCCCACGGCCATGACCGGAACGGCCCCCGCGAACATGGCACGCAAGAGGTCGATCTGGCTCGGAGACGTGTCCTGGTATTCGTCGAGGAGGATGGCTCGGAAGCGCGCGTGCTCCAGGGCACGCACCCCCGGTATCGTCGCGAGTTCCCTCGCGAGCGCGATCTGGTCGGAGAAGTCGAGGAACGATCCCGCGCGCTTGGCCGCCCGGAAGCGTTCGACGAGGAGGGAGAGGCTGGCTCTCCCCCGGAACTTCGTCACCCATTCCCGCTTCGCCTTGTCCGATCGCTGCCGGGGGCCGATGGGCAGGGCGTCGACCGCGGAGGCGAGCGCCTCGAGGTACTCGGCGAGGTCGGAGGGCTCTTGGCCGTGGTCGGCCAACGCGGACGCGAGGGCGGAAACCGCCGTCGCGGCGGTCGAGAGGCTCCCGTCGAACGCGAGGTCGCCCGCCCAATCGTCCGCAATCCTTGACGCGAGTTGCCAGAGGGCGGCATCGGTCAGGACAACGGATTCCGGGTCGACGCCGATCCGAAGCCCATGCTCGGCCACGAGGCTCGCGGCATAGGCGTTGTAGGTGGAGACCGAGGGTTGAGGACGATGCGGATCGACGCCGTAGGCCTGGTCGAGGTATCCCGCCACCCGTTCCGCGATCTCGCCCGCCGCCTTGCGGGTGAACGTAAGGCACAGGATCTCGTCGGGCGCGAGGTCGCGACCCGCCAAGCGCGATGCGTGATCGAGGAGGTACACGAACCTCAACGCGAGGGCGTGGGTCTTCCCCGATCCCGCACCGGCCACAACGAGGGTTGGCCCGAACGGAGCCTCGATCACCCTTCGCTGTTCGTCCGTTGGACGCAGGTTCTCCCCTATCAAGGACATCAACTCATCGGCCCCACGCGACCGCCCGCGAACCACCCCGCTCGGATCGAGGGAGTCGGGGGGCACCGGAGTCGTCATGCTTCCGTCACCTGACCCCCCTCGGCTTGTGCCGGACATGAGCGTCGAACGGGACACGTGCGGCAGTCCTTACTGAGGATCGCGTCAAAGTCCGCGCGGCAGAGCGTGTCGACGATGGCCTCGAGGCGCGCAACACCATCCTTGGCGGCGTCGGCTCCCTGACGTCGCACGTAGTCGCCGCCCGCTCCCAGGAAAACGAGCTCCGCCCCCACCGCGGTTGCCACCCCGGGGAATCCACCGGTGTTGGCGGCAACCTGGTACATCGCCAATTGAGGGTTTGCCTCGACGTCCTTCTTCGGGGTCGCCTGCGCTCCCGTCTTAAGATCGACGATCCGTGCTTCGCCGTCTCGCACGTGGAGGCGGTCGGCTTGGCCGGAAAGGAGCGCGTTGCCGATCTCGACGGCGAAGGAAACCTCCGTTCGCACGTCCCAACCCTCGTGTGACGCACCCGATGCGTACTCGGCGAACCGATCGGCCATCTCCGCAACACGGGCCTTCAGGTGCGATCCCCACCAGTTGTCCCGAAGGCCAAGTTCCGGCCACCGCGCCTCGATCGCGGACATCACCGCTTCAGCCGGGCCTTGGGGATTCTCGGCCGCCGCCGCGTGCACGAGCGTGCCGATCCGTTGGGCGGAACCGGATTCGCTCGTGCCCCCCGCGGACTCCAGCACCGCCCTGAGCGGACAGCTCTCGATCCTCTCGACCCTCGACGGTGACACCCGCACCCGTTCGTCTCGGCGCCACAACGGTTCGGTTGACGAGGGCTCGTGCGCCCCGTACCACGTCGTGGGGTCGGCACCCGGAACGCCCGCGAGCGCGAGGCGGGCAAGCATCTCGGTGTGACCCGCTCTCCCGTGGGAATCGAGATCGGCCGCTTCCGCGCGTAGCACGGCTACCGCCTCACGGAGATCGGAGAACCCTCCCACCTCGGATGCGCGCCGCACGGGCACGCCGTCCCCGAGAAGAGCGAGATAGCGCGATGGGCGTTCGTCCACCCCCTCACGACCCAGGGCGATGACGTGACGCTTCGCTCGTGTGATGGAGACCAGGAATGCCCGGGTCTCGTCGTCGAGGATTCCCGCCCTCCTTGCTCGAAGGTCCGCATCCCCCGTCGTCTCGCCCTCGGAGCGGGGGGTGGCCCGGCCGGCAAGAACATCGGCAAGGAACCCCGCCCCCAAAACGGAGTCGCGGAGGGCAAGGTTGGGCCAAACCCCCTCGTCGAGTCCGGCGATCGCGACGACGTCCCATTCGCGTCCCGCGGCGGATGCGGGCGTCTCGAACGCCACGACATCCCCCGTAGCCCCGCCCGCGGCGAGGGTGTCGACCGCGAACGCCTGACCTTCGAGGTAGTCGAGAAAGGCTCCCGGGGGCGCCTCGGGAAGACGCTCCTCGTAGTCTCCGGCCGCCCGGAACAAAGCGACCACCGCGTCAAGGTCGGCGTCGTCGTTCGTCGAACCCGCGATCGCGGCATCCCTCCACACCTCCGCGACCCCCAACGTCTTCCATAGCGCCCACAGGACGGTCGACGCCGTCGCCCCGGGCACACGCGCGGCGACGGCACCGGCCCTCGCCGCCGATGCCGCGACGCTAGCGCGGGCCGACTCTCGCGTCGCGACCGTCGCCAACCGGGCAGGGTCCGCGAGAGCATCCACCAGTAGGTCGTCGCCCAACCGCCTTCCACCACCCGCACGCTCCTCCATCACGAGTTGCCTCTTGAGACGTCGAATCCCGGGTCCGTCCACACCGATCGCCCGCGAGGACAAGACCTCCTGGGAAGCCTCGACGGTCCACCCATCCCCCAGGGCGACCCTCATGAGTCGGAGAAGGGAGGCGACGACGGGCTGCCGATGGAGAGCCACCCCTTCCCCCAGGCGCGCACACGGAATCCCCGCATTCATCAGGTTGGAGCGAACTTCCGCTGCGCGGGCCCGGGTGCGCGCGACAATCGCCATGTCCGACCACCGCACCTGCCCCCCGGCCTCTCCTCGGTGAAAATCCCTCAGGCGGGCCGCGAGGGCCCGCGCCTCCGCCACGCCGTGCGGGGACAGAATCACCTCAAGCGAATCGTCTCGATCGTCAATCGAACCGCCGGAGGCTCCCCGTGCGGAGAATCCCTGCGCCGTACCAATTCGCGAGGCCGCTCTCTCGGCGACAGCGGATAGTCCCGGTCCCTGACGATGCGAGGGGCCGAGGCCAATCAGCATCGCACCGAAACCGATCGGGGGATCGAGAACCGCGTCCGCGACGACGTGCGGGATCGCGCCCCGGTACCCCTGGACGGACTCGTCCGCGTTTCCCAGAAGCACCACCCGAGATCCGGCACGGGCGAGAAGCCGCAAGAGATCCCATGCTCCGTGCGTGACGTCCTGAACGTCGTCGACGACGACCAGTCCCCACGACGGTTGGGTCTCTCCCGAAGGCCACGACGCCAGTCGATCCGCGGCGGCGGAGACGATCCCGGCGGGGTCGTAACGCTCTCCCTGATCGCCGGAAATCGCCCGGAGCCCCATGGTCGCCTCGTATTCGGCGAATACGGCCGCCGCGGCGACCCATTCCGGTCGTCCCCATTCCTCGCCCAGTCGTCGAAGGTCGACGGGACCCTTCCCCGCTTCCTCCGCCCGCATGATGAGATCGCGCAGCTCCCCGCGAAAACCCTGAAGTTCCGTCGCCGGGGTTGGAACGATTCCCGTCCAGGTGGGCCCCGCGACTCGGCCCTCACGGTGCCCGCTAAGCAAGGCTCCTATGATCTGGTCCTGCTCCGCCCCCGACACGAGGACGGGGGAGGGACGTCCCTCGCGGGTAGCGGCAATCCGGAGTATCCCCCACGCGACCGACGCTGCCGTCCGCACGGGGGGTTCGCTCGTCGGTGACCCCAGGGCACGCGAAAGCCGGTCGCGGAGAACCGTAGCCGCGACGCGCGTCGGAGCGAGGACGAGCACATCCTCGGGGGCAAACCGACCGGAACGAACGGCATCGACGCCGAGGGCGACGGCGAGCGTGCTCTTGCCGCTTCCTGGGCCACCGACGACAAGTAACGACCGTCCATCGGCCTCCGCGACGCGGGCTATGACCGCCGCCTGATCGGTGTCGGGCGGCGGCTCGGGCGCGCGAACGAGCGGACGACTCAGTTCGACGCGCGGCATCTCACTATTCCACCATCGGGGGGTGACGACGCGACAACCATCGCGAGCACTATTCCGTGAGGGGGTGCGGCCAGGCGTTCGGTCGGCAGGGGGCGACATCGATCTCCTGGTCCTGCATCACCGATGCCAATTCGTCGGGAGCGGGGCATGTCGTATCCGCTTGCTCGAGGATGTGCCCAACGTAGTGGTTGATCAGGTACTGCCGGGCGCTCTGCCGTTCGTCGCCATACGACTCGAGCCCCGCGGCCCACAAATACGCGTTGATGACCGCGAGCCCCTGCTCCGCACACGACCGCACCGTCAGGTTGGGGCTGGGGGAGGCGACGGGCGCCTGGCTAGCCGTCGCCATCGTGGTGTCTTCCGTCGCATCGACGACGGGAGCGGTCTCCTCACCCCTCGGGGGCGCGGCGGAGTGGGAATCGGTACAAAAAGCGTCCATCGAGGACGGGCTTGAAAACACGACGACGATGTCGGCGGCTCCGTCCGTTCTCGCGAAGGTCATCCGTCCGTTCGTGCCCCATCCACGCTCGTCGTTGAGGGTACTGAGGACGAAGATCGCCGCTGCGTCCCCCGAAATGGGTAACCCGTCCTCCACCTCGACGCGCACCCACCGCACGGGACCGGTTCCCGGAGCTTCGACCAATCCGGGGGTCACGGTGAAGGTTCCCGGTCCCTCCAGGGGAATCTCGAGGCTCGCCAGTCCCGCATAGGTATCCGCGGCGTCGATGGGCCTATCGATAGCGGGGTAGAGATAGGTAGGAATGCTCGGCCCCTGCGTCCCCGAGGACGAGGGGCTCGAGGACGCGCTCGGACTCGCTACCGGATCTTCTCGAACGAGGTGCATGGTTAAGTGAGCGATGAACCAACCGGCACCGATCCCGGCGACAAGGGCGCCAACGACGATCAGCGCGATGCCTCGGGGACTGGGCAACTTTCTCCCACGAAAGGAGGGGAGGCGAAGTCGACCCAGGTTCATGACCCTACGATAGTTCGTGACACGTCAGCGCTCGGAATCGGAGGCCCCCGTGGAAATCAAGATCGGCGTGCAAAACGCTTCCCGAGAAATCACCCTCGAAAGCGACCTTGCGGCGACGGCCGTAAAAAAGGTCGTCGAGGAAGCGCTGACCGGTCCGCTCCTCGAACTAAAGGATGTGAAGGGGAGGCTCGTCATCGTCCCCACCGCCGCGATCGCGTACATCGAGATCGGCTCGGAGGAGAAACGCCGCGTCGGATTCGGAGGCTAGTCGGCCTCCGTTAGCGCTTCGCGAGGATTTCGCGACCGAGTTCCTCCCGGCACATGGGGCACATCCAAGACGGGTAGACTGCGCTGGAACCTCACCATGACAGAACATCCCGATCCCGCCCCGCGCCCCGAACCGACATTCGCCGACTTCGGCATTCGATCGGAGATGGTCGAAGCCCTCCAGGCGGTGGGGATCGTCTTTCCCTTCCCCATCCAGGAAATGACCCTTCCGGTCGCGCTTGCCGGTCATGACATCATCGGACAGGCCAAGACCGGTACGGGCAAGACCCTCGGGTTTGGCCTCCCCCTGCTGGAGCACGTTTCCGGTCCGGGTGAGCCCGGATGGGACGAGGTCGAGGCCCCCGGCAAGCCCCAGGCGCTCGTCGTCACGCCGACCCGCGAACTCGCCGTCCAAGTCGCTGGCGACCTCGCGACGGCCGCGAAGAACCGCTCCGTTCGTATCCTTTTGCTCTACGGTGGCCGCGCGTACGAGCCTCAGGTCGAGGCCCTCAACGCCGGGGTCGAGGTTGTCGTGGGGACACCGGGCAGGATGATCGACCTCATGAGGCAGGGAAAACTGAGCCTCGGTTTCGCCCGGACCGTCGTCCTCGACGAGGCCGACGAAATGCTCGATCTCGGCTTCCTTCCCGACGTCGAGCGCCTCCTCGCCGCAACCCCTGCCGGGCGTCACACGATGCTCTTCTCCGCGACGATGCCCGGACCGGTCGTCGCCCTTGCCCGCCGGTACATGAACCAGCCGACCCACATCCGTGCAGCCGATCCGGAGGACACCGGCGCCACGGTCAAGGCGATCAGCCAATTCGCCTTCCGTGCACACGCCATGGACAAGATCGAGGTCCTTGCCCGCGTCCTCCAGTCGCACGGTCGGGGTCTGACGATCGTGTTTGCCCGGACCAAGCGCACGGCCGACAAGGTCGCGGAGGATCTGACGTCGCGCGGTTTCGCCGCGGGCGCGCTGCATGGCGATCTCGGCCAAGGGGCGAGGGAGCAGGCGCTGCGCGCTTTCCGGTCGGGAAAGATCGACGTTCTCATTGCCACCGATGTCGCGGCCCGGGGGATCGACGTCGACGACGTCACCCACGTCATCAACTACCAGTGCCCCGACGACGAGAAGACGTACCTTCACCGCACGGGCCGCACGGGCCGCGCGGGTAAGACGGGGACCGCCATCACCTTCGTCGACTGGGACGACCTACCCAAGTGGGGGCTCATCGATAAGGCGCTCGACCTCGGGTATCCGGAACCGCAAGAAACGTATTCCAACTCCCCTCACCTCTACACCCTCCTCGACATCCCCGAGGGAACCACGGGGGTCCTTCCCGGAGCCAAGCGCGTGCGCGCGGGTCTATCGGCGGAGGCCGTCGAGGACCTGGGGGAGACCGGCCGCAAGGTTCGCGGGGGCAAGGGGAGTCGCGAGGGGCAACGTGGGTCGTCCGGTCGAGGCGGATCGTCGAGTCGAGGCGGGTCGTCCGGTCGAGGCGGGTCGTCCGGTCGAGGCGGGTCGTCGAGTCGAGGAGGATCTTCTCGTCGGGGCGAGTCAACCGGAAAGGGGGGAACGTCCCGCGGTGCTGGGGGCCAGGGATCCTCGTCCCGCGGTTCCTCTTCTCAGACTTCCGCCACCCAGGGTTCCGCCGCCCAGGGTTCCCCCGCAGCCGGCCAAGCGCGTAAACGTCGACGGACCGGCGGCTCCCGCCCCGCCGCTAGCGATACCCAACCTCGCGACTAACGTCGAGCGTCGGCCTCCGGATTGACCCGACATCCCCGAACCGGCTAGCCGGTTCTCGCCGCCTTCAAGGCGGCAAAGGACTCCTCGGACGTGAGATTCTCGCCCAGTCGGTTCGGCTTCCCCT
>CAZMCU010000006.1:20467-24502 GCA_964564915.1 uncultured Demequinaceae bacterium
GCGGCAAAGGACTCCTCGGACGTGAGATTCTCGCCCAGTCGGTTCGGCTTCCCCTCGCCGTGATAATCGCTCGCCCCGGTGCGAACGAGGCCCATTCGTTCCGCGATCACCGCGAGGCGTTCTCGCTGCGCGTCCGGATTGTCCCGGTGGTCAATCTCCAGCCCGACGAGTCCGGCACGGGCCAACTCCCCAATGTCCCTTTCCGTCAGCACTCGCCCACGCCCCTCCGCCCCCGGGTGGGCAAGCACCGGAACCCCGCCTGCCCGCTTGACGCAGCGAACGGCATCGGCGACCTCGGGCGCGGAGTGTGGAACGTAGTACGGGGAGTCGGCACTGAGGAGATCCGCGAACGCGGCATCCCTCGTGGGAACAACCCCGGCGGCTACGAGGGCGTCGGCAATGTGGGGTCGCCCCACGGTTTCCGCGCGCTTCGACCACGCCACGACGGCATCCCACTCCAGGGGGAAGTCATCGCCGAGAAGGGCCACCATCTTTTTCGCGCGGTCGATGCGCGAGGTTCTCGTGCGCTCCAGCATCGCTACGAGGTCGGAGTTTTTCGCGTCCGGCCACAGGGCGAGTAAATGAACGCTCGCGCCCGAGTGACGACATGAAATTTCGATGCCGGGAACCAGTTCCAGGCCGAGGGCACTCGCCTCTCCCGCGGCCTCCTCCCATCCCGCCGTCGTGTCGTGATCGCACAGTCCGATGACATCGAGCCCTGCCGCCACCGCGGCGCGCATGAGATCCGTGGGGGTCTCGGTGCCGTCCGAGACGTTCGAGTGAGTATGGGGATCGATTCGCACCCCGCTAGGTTACGCCGACGCGACCCGACCGTTCCCGAGCGACAAAGCCCCGTGACACGATAGTCGGGTGAACAACGCAGCAAGCGAAACCCCGGGGTCCGAACGGCGAACCTCGAACAAGGCTCGCGCCCAACGGCCGAAGTCCGAAGCGTTCAAGCGGTTTGTCACCGAACAGTGGGCGGAACCGGAAACTGGCCTTCCCCCCCGACGTACGGCGGCCGCCTACGCGGAGGAACGCCGCGCGCACCTGTCGGCCCAATTCCCCGGAACTCGCATCGTCATCCCAGCAGGAGACCTCAAGCCTCGTTCGAATGACACCGACTACCGTTTCCGCCCCTCCTCCGACTTCGCCTACCTCACGGGCCTCGGAGCGGATCAGGAGCCGGGTGCCGTCCTCGTCATGGAACCGTCTCCCCAGGGCCACGATGCGACCCTCTACCTCATTCCCCCCGCTCGGCGCGATGGGGAAGGCTTCTACTCCGATCCCCGTCGGGGGGAGTTCTGGATCGGGAGACGGCCAGGCCTCGAGGAGTTCGCGGCCATGACGGGACTCACCACCCGCGCCCTCGTAGACCTTCCCCCGGGGGTGCGCCTCACCGGGCAACCGACGAAGGCGGTGGCACGTGCCCTGTCGGAGGCGAGGCTCGTCAAGGACGAGTACGAGATCGCGCAGATGAGGGACGCGGTCGCGGCAACGATCGCTGGATTCGAGAAGGTCGTGAAGGAACTACCGAGGGCCGTCGAGCACAAGCGCGGGGAGCGCGTCGTCGAGGCCACCTTTGACGGTCACGCGCGGGAAGAAGGCAACGCCGTGGGCTACGAGACGATCGCCGCTTCTGGCCCGCACGCGACCACCCTCCACTGGATCAGCAACGATGGCGCCGTGCGCGACGGGGAGTTGCTCCTGCTCGACGCCGGCGTCGAGGTCGAAAGCCTGTACACGGCCGATCTCACCCGCACCCTCCCCGTTGGCGGCACCTTCACGGAGGTCCAACGACGGGTCTACGAGGTGGTCCTCGAGGCTGCGGACGCCGCCTTTGCCGCAGCCAAACCGGGCGCAAAGTTCCGAGACGCCCACGACGCCGCGATGCGCGTCATCGAGCAACGCCTGAACGAATGGGGCATCGTGCCCGACTCTGACGACGAGGGGGCGGGGTTGTTTCGCCGATGGATGGTGCACTCGACGAGCCATCACCTGGGCCTCGATGTCCACGATTGCGCGTCCGCCCCACCGGACCAGTACCTGGAGGGCGAACTGAAGCCCGGCATGATCTTCACGATCGAACCTGGTCTTTACTTCAAGGAGGACGATCTCGCTGTGCCCGCCGAACTGAGGGGAATCGGAATTCGTATCGAGGACGACGTTTTGGTGGTTCAGGATGGCGTAGAGAACCTCTCACGGGCACTTCCGAGACGGCCGGACGATGTCGAAGCCTGGATGCGAGGGCTACGCGGGCACGACGCCTCTCACGGCTAGGCTGGCCTCGTGAGTACCCAGGGCGAACGTGTCTATGTCGCAAGACTGGTCGGAACGACCGTCTTCGACCCCCTTGGCGACCCCGTGGGAAGGGTTCGGGACGTCGTCCTTCTCACTCGCGCGAAGGGTGCGCCGACCGCGGTCGGCATCGTCGTCGAGGTGGGGGGTCGCCGTCGCGTCTTTATGCCGCTCACGAGGGTCACGTCGATCGCACCGGGTCAGGTGATTTGCACGGGTGTGGTCAACCTGCGACGGTTCCACGCCCGCGCAACCGAAATGCTCGCGATCGCCGAGGTCTTCGAAAGGGTCGTGACGCTGCGCGACGGCTCGGGGGACGCGGTGATCGAGGATCTCGCGATCGAACTGACGCGTGCGCGTACCTGGAAGGTCACCAAACTCTCCGTGAGGCCTCACCACCCTCGGAAGGGTCCCCTTGGCCTCCGTCGGCGCGGCTCCTCGAGGGTCGTCGACATCGATGCCGTCGATGGACTCTCCCAGCGAGAGGAACTCCAAGGCGCTCAACTCGTACTCCAATCGTTCGCCGACTACAAGCCAGCTGAACTCGCCGCGGTCCTCCAGGAGATGTCTCCGGAACGGGGCGCCGAGATCGCGGCCGCCCTCGACGACGAACGCCTTGCCGACGTCCTTGAGGAACTCCCGGAGGACGACCAGGTCGCGGTCCTGTCGACACTTCGACGGGAGCGCGCCGCCGACGTCCTCGAGGCGATGGAACCGGACGACGCCGCCGACCTGCTGGGCGACCTGCCCAAACGGGAGGCGGAGAGACTCCTCAAGCTCATGGAGCCCGAGGCGACACGCAACGTGCGCCAACTTCTCGACTACGCCGACGACGTCGCCGGCGGCTTGATGACGACCGAACCGGTTCTCCTCGGTCCGGAGGCGACCGTCGCGACGGCCCTTGCCATCATCAGGCGCGAGGAGATCACCCCCTCGCTCGCCTCGATGGTCTTCGTTGTCCGGCCTCCACTGGAGACTCCGACCGGTACGTATCTCGGACTCGTCCACGTCCAACGACTTCTGCGGGAGGCTCCTCGCGACGCGATCGGCACTCTCGTCGACACGACAATCCCTCCGCTCGCCGCCACCGATCACCTCACGGAAGTCGCGCGCCGCATGGCAACGTACGATCTCGTTGCCGCGCCTGTCGTCGACGAAAATGGGCACCTCTTGGGCGTCATCTCCGCGGACGACGTCCTCGACCATCTGCTCCCGGAAGACTGGCGTGAAGCGGACGACCGGGCATCGAAGGCGGTGAGGGCTCGTGGCTGATCGACTCGACCGACCCCACGGACGCGCACGCTTCCATCGCCGACGCTCCGCATCGACCGATCGATTCGGGAAGATGTCGGAGGGAACGGCCCGCTTCCTCGGGACACCCCGCTTCCTCGTCTACTTGACGGTCTTCGTCATCGTATGGATCGCGTGGAACACCCTTGCCCCCCATCAGTGGCGCTTCGACGATCGCGCCCTCGGTTTCACCGCCCTCACGTTGGTGCTTTCCCTGCAGGCGTCGTATGCCGCACCCCTGATCCTGCTCGCCCAGAACCGCCAGGACGATCGCGACCGCGTCGCAGCCGAGCAGGGCCGCCAACGCACGGAACGCTCGCTGGCCGATACCGAGTACCTCGCACGCGAGGTAGCCGCGCTTCGCCTCGCGGTGAGCGAGGCAGCGACGCGGGACTTCCTCCGCTCAGAACTTCGGGCGTTACTCGAGGACCTCCGCGCGGCGGACGA
>CAZMCU010000006.1:24602-27095 GCA_964564915.1 uncultured Demequinaceae bacterium
ACTTCCTCCGCTCAGAACTTCGGGCGTTACTCGAGGACCTCCGCGCGGCGGACGACGCGGAGGGGCCATCACGTGAGGAACACGGAACTGGAACTTAATTGATCGAACACCGAGGAGCCGCCACATCGAGCACGAGTGACGGCTCCTCGGCGCCGATGTTACGCGCTCTTCCGTTTCAAGCCGGAAGCCGTAAAGTAACCGACAACGGCCGCGGCGAGAACCCATAAGTACCCGGCCGCGTTGTCCTCGAAGTAGCTCTTGAGAATGTCCCACGAGTGGGGAACAAGGTCGGTGAAGTTACCCCAGATCGAGCCGTAGCCCTGCTTCGACAACCACCATCCCGAACCGAACTCTAGGGCGAACGCCCACGCAATGAATCCGATGACAGCTGCCACAACACCGGCAATCGGACCGGACACCTTCCCGACGCGCGAAAGCGCGAAGCCCGCAAGGAAGGAGATGATCAACGCGATGGGACGGATTTCCATCCCCTGCGAACTGTTCCCAATGATGAAAGCGTGAAGGAGGGCGCCGACGAGTGCTGCGAGTACCCCACAACAATGCCGACGACCCAGTTTTCCTTCACTGCGGCTCCCGAACTCGGAGCCATCGTGTCTTCTGCCATACGTCGCTCTCCCTTGAACGCGGTGCCTCAGCGGCACCGTCACGCCGACCGTACCCTATCGATGCCGTTCCCGCTCGCCGCCGCAACCGGCCTACGATGGGACCCATGCCCATCGAAGCCGCGGTACGCGAAGCCCTGTCCACCGTCATCGACCCGGAGATCCGACGCCCGATTACCGACCTCGGAATGGTGCGCTCGGTTGACGTCGACGACGCTGGCCGCGCCGTCGTCGGAATCGACCTCACGATCGCCGGTTGCCCACTTCAGGAACGCATCGTTTCCGACGTGGAAAGCGCCGTAGGGGCGGTTGAGGGGGTATCGAGCGTCGTCGTCGAACTCGGGGCGATGTCGGAGGAGCAGCGGGAGACCCTGCGAGCACAATTGCGCGGAGGGGCACCTCAAGCCGTCATCCCCTTCACCCAGCCGGGCAACCTCACTCGCGTCTACGCGGTCGCCTCCGGCAAGGGTGGCGTGGGGAAGTCCACGGTCACGACGAACCTCGCGGTCGCGATGGCCCAAACGGGACTCAAGGTGGGCGTTCTCGACGCCGACATCTTCGGCTTCTCCATTCCGCGCATGCTCGGAATCGCGTCGGCTCCGACGCGGCTCGACGATATGCTCCTCCCCCCGATCTCGCACGACGTCAAGGCGGTGTCCATCGGTATGTTCGTTCCCGAGGGCTCACCGGTGGTGTGGAGGGGTCCCCTCCTCCACCGCGCCGTCGAGCAGTTCCTCGCCGACGTCTTCTGGGGCGACCTCGATGTCCTCCTCCTCGATCTACCGCCCGGGACCGGTGACGTCGCCATCTCCGTTGCTCAACTGCTTCCCCACTCCGAACTCGTCATCGTGACCACACCGCAAATCACCGCCGCCGAGGTGGCGGAACGGGCGGGCGCGATCGCCCTACAGACCCACCAACCTGTCGCGGGAGTCATCGAGAACATGGCGTGGCTGGAGCAGGAGGATGGGACGAGGCTCGAGATCTTCGGGGCTGGCGGTGGCACTCGGGTTGCGGAACGTCTGACCGAAGCCCTCGGGGCTCCCGTTTCGCTCCTGGGTCAGGTCCCCCTCGATATCGCGGCTCGGGAGGCAAGCGACGCCGGAACGCCGGTTGTCGTGACGTCTCCCGATTCGCCTTCGTCGAAGGCCTTTTCCGCGATCGCCCAAGCGCTGGCCACTCGCGCTCGCGGCCTCGCCGGACGCCCCCTCGGGGTCACCCCGGTCTAAGCCCCCGGCACGCTTCTGGCCCCCCGAACACTCGAACGTCGCTGAAGAGACGAAAGAGCGGGGCGCCCGTTCCGGACGCCCCGCCCCTCAATCGTGCAGAGTCTGCTAGATCTTGATCATCGTCCCGAGCTTGACGCACGCGGCGGCGATCGCAGCGAGGACGACCGTCCCGATGCTCACGGCAATGCCGGAGCCATCGTTCAGGGTGATGCCCGCTGAGTTCAGGGTTTGCAGGAGAGCGCTGTCGATCGCAGTGTGTTGAATGTACGCGGTCATCATCATCTCGGCCCACATAACCGTAATCACTCCGAGGCCACCGGCGACCCACAGAATCGACGGCTTGATATCCTTAGCGAGGATCCCCACTGCAACCCCCATGAGGGCCGCAAGAACAAGCAACTCGACGATGAACAGCAGCGAGCTCTTGGGCTCACCGGTCATCATGTCGAACGACTGCTTGAGGATGTACCCCCACAGGAGCGCGAGGATGACGGCGACGATCAGACCGCCCATCACGACACCGACGACACCCTGCTTCGGAAGGATCCCAAGGACCTTCTTCTCGGCTTTCGCCATTGAAATCTCCTTTGATGTAGATCTCGTAACCCCCGGCTATCGGAGGCACGTGCCCATCATGGCAC
>CAZMCU010000006.1:27195-52767 GCA_964564915.1 uncultured Demequinaceae bacterium
TTTGATGTAGATCTCGTAACCCCCGGCTATCGGAGGCACGTGCCCATCATGGCACGGCATGCCGAAAAGGTCACGAGAAGATAACGCTCGTGTTTTACGCTGGAGCGGGTAGCATGCGCTGCGCAACGCTGGCATGATGAGCCCGATGAGCGAAACGGCGTCCGGGCCTGAATGGTACGAGCCATGGGCGCGGGAACACGGTGACGCCAAAGCCTCCGGGGCGTTCCGGGAACACTTCGGAACGGCACCTCAGGGGGTCTGGTCCGCCGCCGGGAGGGTCAACCTCATCGGCGAACACACCGACTACAGCAACGGGCTCTGCCTGCCGACCGTCCTGCGACACCGGACCTTCGTCGCGGCTTCCGCGCGCGACGACGACATGCTCGAAATCGTTTCCGACGCTGGCACGGCGTTCGACGGCCCGGGAACGCGGTGGAGCGCACGACTCGACGACATTTCGCCGGAGACGGCCGCCGGGTGGCCGGTGTACCCCGCAGGAGTGGCGTGGGCCCTACGGGAGCGGGGATACGACGGGCCGGGTCTCAACCTCGCCATCACCTCGTGCGTGCCCTTGGGTGCCGGTCTCGCCTCATCCGGGGCCGTGACGTGTGCCACCGCCCGGGCAATCAACGATGTGTGGCGCCTCTCCCTCGACAGCAAAGCCGCGAGGGTCGAACTCGCGGAGGCGGCGATCGACGCGGAAAACCTCGTCGCCCAAACCCCGACCGGGGGCCTCGACCAATACACCTCGCTCTTCTGCCCCGAGGGTTCGGTTATCGAAATCGACTTCGCTACCTCTCCCCCCGCGATTCGCGAAGCACCGCTGTACTTCCCCGACTACGGACTCGTCCTCCTCGTCATCGACACTCGAACAACCCATCACCTGACGGACGGGAGGTACGCGGAGCGTTACCGCGAGTGCCAGGCGGCAGCCGACGCCCTCGGCGTGACGAAACTGAGGGAAGTAGCGGACGACCCTCACGGCATGGCACGCGTCGAAGCGATGACCGACCCCGTTCTCAAGAAGCGCGCCCGCCACGTCGTCAGCGAAATCGATCGCGTCCGGCAAGTGTCGGCGGAGCTTGCGGGAACGGGACCCGCCCATGAGCGCTTCGTCGAGGTCGGGAGGCACATCTACCGCTCCCACACGTCGCTCGCTGTTGACTTCGAGGTCAGTTGTCCCGAACTCGATCTTGCCGTGAACGCGGCGTGGACGAGCGGCGCCCTGGGGGCGAGGCTCGTGGGTGCCGGATTCGGAGGTGCCGCCATCGCCCTGATCCGCCGAACCCAAATGGACGCGACGGCTCGGGTCATCGATCGCAGCTTCAGCGAGGCGGGGTTGCCGCGACCCCGATTCCTCCACCTCTAGGAGTTCCTTCCGGACCTACCCGAGGTCGTAATCGACCACGAGCGGGGCGTGGTCACTCCATCGCGTGTCCCACGTCGGCGCCCTCGGGACGACCGCCTCGCGGGCCAACGAGGCTAGGGGGCGCGTCGCGAACTGGTAGTCGATGCGCCACCCGACGTCGTTGTCGAACGCCTTTCCTCGTTGCGACCACCACGTGTACGGCCCGTCCCGATCCCCGGCCAGCATTCGGTGAACGTCGACCCACCCCGCCTCGACCCACCGATCGAGGTACGCGCGTTCTTCCGGAAGCACTCCCGCGGACTTGAGGTTGGCCTTCCAGTTCTTGATGTCGGCATTCGTGTGGGCGATGTTCAGGTCTCCCGCGACCACGACGCGTTCGTGCGCCCCCGCAAGGAAAGCCAGGCGCGCCGTCGCTCGTTCGAGGAAGGCGTACTTATCGTCCATCGATGGCGTGCCCACCGTCCCGGAGTGGAGGTAGACGGACACCACCCGCACTTGGCCGGTAGCCGTCTCGATGGTCGCCTCGACCCACCGACCCGTGTGGGTCGGCTCGACTGCTCCCGCGGGATCGGCGAGACCGATGACGATATCGCCCAACGGGGAGCGGGAGGCGATCGCCGCCCCCGCACGGCCGGCGAAGGCGGACTCGTCGTGGGCAACGTTCCACCCGCCCATGAGTTCCCTCAGGATCGCGTCGGGTGCCCGTACTTCCTGCAAACACGCGACCTCGACTCCCGAGGATTCGAACCACTCGCGTCCACCCTTGCGCCACGCGGCACGCACCCCATTGACGTTGACCGTTGCGATGCGCACGCCGATTCCCCGTCCGTCCCGTTACCTCGCGGCGCGCTCCGCCATCTCGACGACGTTCTCGAGGAGCATCGCGCGAGTCATTGGCCCGACGCCGCCGGGGTTGGGCGAGAACCACGCCGCCTTGTCTCGCGCAGCCGCCTCGATGTCTCCCGCGACCTGGCTCTTACCCGTCGCCGGGTCCGTCACCCTGCTCACCCCAACGTCGATGAGAATGACCCCGTGCTTGACCATGTCCGCCGTCACGATCCCGGGGACACCCGCTGCCGCGATGACCACGTCGGCTCGCCTGGTGTGCTCGGCGAGGTCGCGCGTACCGGTGTGGCACAAGGTGACGGTTGCGTTGACAGCCTTGCGGGTGAGAAGCAAGCCAATGCTTCGCCCGACCGTCGTCCCCCTCCCGATGACGACAATGTCGGCACCGCGAAGCGAAACCCCGTGCCTCTCGATCAACTCGATGATGCCCCGCGGCGTGCACGGCAACGGCGACGAGATGGCCTCGCTCACCCGGAGGACCAGTCGACCGAGGTTGGTCGGGTGGAGCCCATCCGCGTCCTTGTCGGGATCGACCATCTCCAGCATCTGGTTGGTCGCCACGCCGTCGGGGAGGGGCAACTGCACGATGAAGCCCGTACAAGCGGGGTTGGCGTTGAGCCGCCCGATCGCGGCCTCGATGTCGGCCTGCGCGGCCGTATCGGGCAGATCCTCGCGAATGGACGCGATGCCGACCTCGGCACAGTCGGCGTGTTTGCCGTTGACGTACCACGTAGAGCCGGGGTCGTCCCCGACGAGGAGCGTGCCCAGGCCGGGCACGATTCCCTTCGCCGCCAAGGCTGTGACCCGTTCCGTCAACTCCGCCTTGATCGCGGCAGCCGTGGCCTTACCATCGAGAATGTGCGCGGTCACGTCGCCTTCCCCTACTGCTGAAGGCCGGGGTAGAGCGGGAACTCCTGAGCCAACTGGGCGACCCGAGCCCGGAGCGCCTCGACGTCGGCCCCTCCCTTGAGGGCGGTCGCGATAATGTCGGCCGTCTCCGTGAACTCCTTCGCACCGAAGCCGCGCGTCGCGAGAGCCGGGGTGCCGATGCGCACGCCGGACGTGACGGCCGGGGGTCGCGGGTCGAACGGCACGGCGTTGCGGTTGATCGTGATCCCGCACTCCTCGAGGAGTTCCTGAGCCTGCTTGCCGTCGAGCGGAGAGTTGCGCAGGTCGACGAGCACGAGGTGCACGTCCGTCCCGCCCGTCAGGAGCGACACGCCAGCTTCGACAACGTCGGGGGAGCTCAGCCTCTCGGCGAGGATCGTCGCACCCTCCAGCACGCGGCGCTGGCGCTCCTTGAACTCCTCACCCGCTGCGATCTTGAAGGCGACGGCTTTCGCCGCGATGACGTGCATGAGCGGGCCACCCTGCTGACCGGGGAAGACGGCCGAGTTCAACGCCTTCGCGTACGTGTCGTCCCGCGCGACAATGAAGCCGGAGCGGGGACCGCCGATGGTCTTGTGGACGGTCGAGGACACGACGTCGGAGTGGGGAACGGGCGAGGGGTGCAGCCCCGCCGCGACGAGCCCAGCAAAGTGCGCCATGTCGGTCCACAACTTGGCACCCACCTCGTCCGCAACGGAACGGAACGCTGCGAAATCCAAGGTGCGGGGATAGGCGGACCAGCCCGCGATGATGACGTCCGGTCGCTCGGCGAGGGCCTTGGCGCGAACCTGGTCCATGTCGATGCGGAACGTTTCCGGGTCTACCTCGTACGCGGTGACCTGGTAGAGCTTGCCCGAGAAGTTGATCTTCATCCCGTGCGTGAGGTGACCACCGTGGGCGAGGCTCAGCCCCATGATCTTGTCGCCGGGGTTGATGAGCGCGTGGAGCACCGCGGCGTTGGCCGTCGCCCCGGAATGCGGCTGGACGTTGGCGAATTCCGCCTCGAAGAGGCTCTTGGCGCGGGCGATCGCCAACTCCTCGGCGATGTCCACCTGATCGCAGCCACCGTAGTAGCGCCTGCCGGGGTACCCTTCGGCGTACTTGTTGGTCAGCACGCTGCCTTGAGCCTGAAGCACGGCACGGGGGACGAAGTTCTCGGACGCGATCATCTCGAGCGTCCCGCGCTGGCGGTTGAGTTCACCGTCGAGAACGGCGGCGATCTCAGGGTCGATGTCCTGGAGTGACGCGTTCATGACGGCGGCTGTGGTCGTAGCGGCGGTGGCCTTGGGTTTCGTGGTCATGTCATCCCTCACTCGAGGCGGCCCGGGCGGCCGCCGGCTTTCGAATCCGGTGACCATGGCCCAGGCGGACGACCATCAGTCGAGTCCCGTCGCTTCCCCGTGGTGACCCACTTCGCCAGTCGCGACGCGGTCAGTCTACCGTCAGTTTTCGCCCCGCACCACGATGTCGTCCTCGTCGTCGACGATGTTGCCGGCTTCCAGCACCTTGCGGAGGTAGGCGTAGGTGAGATCGCCAAAAACCTGGTCGAACTGGTGCTCGTAGCCCGCCTTGTTGTACAGGGCGATGTTGTGCCGCGAGTTCTGCCCCGTGAAGACCCAGACCTCCTTGGTCTTCTCCGGCAAGTACTCCAATATGGCGAAAAGAAGCTTGGTGCCGATGCCGTGACCCTGGACGTCGGGAGCGACGGCGAGCCGACCGATCGTGGCCTTCTCCCCTTCGACGCCCACGCGAATGGTCCCCACAAGCCTAGGACCCCTCCACGCTCCGAGCGTAATGATCCCCGGCGCCTCCAGGTCGGCCGCGAGTTCCTCCAGGGTTTGGGTCAGCGCGGGAAGGTGGGCGTCGTTGTACAGTTGCGCCTCGGTCACGAAGGCCGCTCGCCGAAGCGTAAACAGTTCCCCGACGTGCTCGACGCCCACGCGCTCGATCCGGACGTCGTCCTCCACCTCTTCCATGCCTCTATCGTGTCAGGTTTTCGGGCCCATTCGGACTACCCTGGCTTCGTGTCCCCGCATAAGTCTGACGGCACCGCCTGGGTCCTGAGCCTCTCGTGCCCCGACGGCCCCGGCATCGTCCATGCCGTGTCCGGTGCGCTCGCCGACCACGGCGGCAACATCACGGAATCGCAGCAATTCGGAGATGCGGACACCGGCCTCTTCTTCATGCGGGTCGAGGTGACGTCTCCCGCACCCCGAGAGGAACTCGTCCCCGCGCTCGCCGCGCTCGCCGATCGGTTCGATATGACGTGGCAACTCGATCGGGCGGGGCGGTCCATGAGAACCCTCCTACTCGTTTCTACCGCAGCCCACTGCGCGAACGACCTGCTGTTCCGGGAACGCGAAGGAACGCTTCCCGTCGACATCGTCGGCGTCGCGGGGAACCACACCAATCTTGAGGACCTCGCCCGGTTCTACGGGAAGGCGTTCCACCACATTCCCGTCACGCCAGACGCCAAGGCGGAAGCCGAGGCTAGGCTGCTCGCCTTGGTCGACGAACTCGACATCGAACTCGTGGTTCTCGCCCGCTACATGCAAATCCTCTCTCCGGGTTTGTGCGAGGCCCTCGCTGGACGCGCGATCAACATCCACCACTCGTTCCTGCCGAGTTTCAAGGGTGCGCGCCCGTACCTTCAGGCCCACGACCGAGGGGTCAAGCTCATCGGTGCGACCGCCCACTACGTCACCAACGACCTCGACGAAGGCCCCATCATCGAGCAAGACGTCGAGCGCGTCGATCACACCTTCACGCCGGAAGCCCTGGCCGCAACGGGTGCCGACCTGGAGCGTCGGGCCCTCTCGCGTGCGGTCCGGTGGCACGCCGAGCATCGGGTGCTCCTCAACGGCCACCGGACCATCGTCTTCCGCTAGATGGCCCAATCCCCGCGTCGCCCGAATGAAGAGTCGGCCACCGGCTACTTCTTAGATCAGCCCGAGCCCCGCAACCGCATCCCGCTCATCGCGGAGTTCTGCGACGCTGTCGTCGATCTTCGCGCGGGCACCCTCGTCGATCGAGAGCCCCTGGACGATCTCCCACTCCCCACCGCGCGACGTGACCGGGAACGACGAGAATAGCCCCTCGTCGACGCCGTACGACCCGTCGGATCGGATCGCCGCGGACGTCCATTGACCGGTCGGGGTGCCATACACCCAGTCGTGCACATGGTCCATCGCGGCGTTGGCTGCCGACGCCGCCGACGAGGCTCCCCGTGCCTCGATGATCGCGGCCCCGCGCTTGGCGACGGTGGGCACGAATACATCCCGCACCCACGCGTTGTCGCCCACAACCTCGGGCGCGGGCCTGCCCCCTACGATCGCGTGGGCGATGTCGGGGTACTGCTTAGCGGAGTGATTGCCCCAGACGATGACGTTGGCGATGTCGCGCACGGGAACACCGGTCTTCGCCGCGAGCTGCGACAGCGCGCGATTGTGGTCGAGCCTCGTCATGGCGTTGAAGCGGTCCGTGGGCACGTCGGGTGCGTGGGAGGACGCGATGAGGGCGTTGGTGTTCGCCGGGTTGCCGACGACGAGGACGCGCACGTCCGATGCCGCTCCCGCGTTGATCGCCTCGCCCTGGGGTCCGAAGATACCGCCGTTCGCGGCGAGGAGGTCACCCCGCTCCATGCCCACACCCCGGGGCCGCGCACCGACGAGCAAGGCGACGCTCACCCCGTCGAAGGCGGGGGTCGGGTCGTCGAAGATGTCGACGCCAATGAGCAACGGGAAAGCGCAATCGGCGAGTTCCATCGCCGCGCCCTCCGCCCCCTTGATCGCGCTGGGAATCTCCAGGAGGCGGAGCCTCACCGGAACATCGGGCCCGAGCATCTGCCCCGACGCGACGCGGAAGAGAAGCGCGTAGCCGATCTGACCTGCGGCGCCGGTGACGGTGACGGTGACGGGAGACCGTCCCGCGCTCGCGCTCACGCGAGCCTCGCGGTGAGGTTCTCTTCGACGGCTGCCATGAACTCCTCGGTCGTCAGGTAGGGCTGGTTCGGCCCGATGAGCAGGGCGAGGTCTTTGGTCATCTTGCCCCCCTCGACGGTGGCGACGCATGCCTCCTCGAGCGCCTGGGCGAACGCGGTGACCTCCGGCGTGGCGTCGAGTTTGCCGCGGTGCTTGAGGCCGCCCGTCCAGGCGTAGATCGAGGCGATCGGATTGGTGGATGTTGGGTTGCCCGCTTGATGCTGGCGGTAGTGACGGGTGACGGTGCCGTGCGCCGCCTCGGCCTCGACGGTCCTGCCATCCGGCGTCATCAGCACGCTCGTCATGAGCCCGAGCGAACCGTACCCCTGCGCGATCGTGTCGGACTGGACGTCCCCGTCGTAGTTCTTGCACGCCCAGATGTAGCCGCCTTCCCACTTGAGCGCGGCCGCCACCATGTCGTCGATGAGGCGGTGCTCGTACGTCAAACCAGCCTGGTCGAACGCCGTCTTGAACTCGGTTTCGAATACCTCCTGGAAGATGTCCTTGAAGGCGCCGTCGTAAGCCTTGAGGATCGTGTTCTTGGTCGACATGTAGACGGGGTAGCCGCGCTCCAACCCGTAGCGGAAGACCGCCCGTGCGAAGTCCCGGATCGACTCATTGACGTTGTACATCCCCATGACGACGCCCCCTCCCTCGGGCATCTTGACGACCTCGTGCTCGATCGGCGCGGAACCATCCGCGGGGGTGTAGGTGATGGTGACCGTCCCGGCACCGGGAACTGTGAAGTCGGTCGCCTGGTACTGGTCCCCGTGGGCGTGACGCCCGATGACGATGGGTTTGGTCCAACCGGGGACGAGGCGGGGGATGTTGGAGATGATGATCGGTTCGCGGAAGACGACGCCGCCGAGGATGTTGCGGATCGTCCCGTTGGGCGACTTCCACATCTTCTTGAGGTGGAACTCCTCAACGCGGGCCTCGTCCGGCGTGATGGTTGCGCACTTGACGCCAACGCCGTGTTCCTGGATGGCGTGGGCCGCGTCGATCGTCACTTGATCGTCGGTCGCGTCCCGGTTCTCGATGGAGAGGTCGTAGTACCGGAGGTCAAGGTCGAGGTGGGGCAGGATCAGGTCGTCGCGAATGACCTGCCAGATGATGCGGGTCATCTCATCGCCGTCGAGTTCGACGACGGGGCCGAGGACCTTGGTTTTCGTCACGCCTGTTCCTCCGAATTCCGGGCCGGATGGCCACGCTGCCACCAGGCTAGTCGAATCCTTGAGCGACCCCGCCCCACCGTCATGCGCCTCCCAGGACCGTCGTACCCGTGGCAGGATAGGCCGTGGAGCGAAGACCCGCTCCCCGCGACAGATCGGATCGACATGGCAGAGAAGAAGCCAGCAGTGAAACCAGCAGCGAAACCGGCAGCGAAGCCAGAGAAGAAGCCTCGTGCTGAAGCCACGGAATACCAGGTGGACGTGGACGTCGACACGTGGGAGATCGACGCCGAGGCGCCCTCGAGTCTGCTGGCACGATTCTTCACCGAGTACATCGGTACGTTCATCTTCATATTCTTGGGGCTGGGGGTCACACTGTTTTCCTCGCTCCTCATGGGCGATACGGCTGGCACGGTGGTCAACGCCCTGGCGTGGGGGTTCACTCTCCTTGCCCTCGTGGTCGCAACCGGACGCATCTCGGGTGCCCACTTCAACCCCGCCGTGACCCTCGGGGCCTGGATCTCGGGGAGATTCCCCGGCCGCGATGTCGCGCCCTGCATCCTCATTCAGACGTGCGGAGCCGTGACGGCTGGCGCCCTTCTCGTGTGGCTGGCCAACGGATTCCCGTCGTTCGCCCCGGACTCGGGGAGCGGATACGTCACGGGAGACGCGATAGCCGCGATCTCCATCGGTACCGACACGCACTCCCCGCTTCAGATGGACACCTCCCGCGGTCTGACCATGGAGTTCATCGCGACCGGTCTCTTCGTCGCGGTGGTCCTCGCGGCAACGTCCCTCCGGGCGCCGAGGGGCCAGGCACCGTTCACGATCGGCCTGTCCTTCGCGGTACTCATTCTCATCTCGACACCGTTCACGAACGGGGGCCTCAACCCCGCCCGTGTGACCGCTACGGCGCTCTTCGCCAAACAGTCGGACGGCACCAACTGGGCGATCGGCCAGTTGTGGTGGTGGTGGGCGGTAGCGCTCGTTGCCGGGGCGTTCATCGGACTTCTGTTCCGAGCCTTTGGGCCGGAGGAAGACCTCGAGGCCGTCGAGGTCCTCGAGGTCATTGAGGATTAGGTCAAGCGATACGCGAAGGGCCCGGCCGTTGCGGCTGGGCCCTTCGTCTTTCCGTCAAACGCGCGTTAGCCGATATTGGCGGTTATCGCGAGGTAGGCAAGGACCAACGCGAACGCCGCCAAGATCGAAACGTCGAGGGCCCGACGGCGCACGACGAAGGGTGACCACTCGGGGAACGAGGCGCGAACGATGGCCGCCCCCGCGCACATGACCGCGAGTCCCCATGCCACCAGAACCACGCTGACGAACGCACCGACGGCAACCCAAGCGAGCACCACGGCGAGAGGAAGCCACACGGTCCACGACCTGCGGGAATCCATCGGGGTGACCTCCAGGCCTAGTGGTAGAAGTGCCGAGTACCCGTGAAGTACATCGTGATACCGGCATCGCGCGCGGCGGCCACGGCCTCCTCGTCCCTGATCGATCCACCGGGTTGAACGATCGCCTTCACCCCGGCGTCGATAAGAACCTGGACGCCGTCGGCGAAGGGGAAGTAAGCGTCGGAAGCCGCAACCGAGCCCATCGCACGCTCCACTCCCGCCCGACTAACCGCGAGTTTGCACGAGTCGACCCTGTTGACCTGACCCATCCCGATGCCAACGGACGCACCGTCTTTGGCGAGAAGGACCGCGTTCGACTTGGCCGAGCGGCAGGAGCGCCACGCGAAGTCAAGATCCGCCATCGTCGCCGCATCGGCGGCTTCGCCGACCGCTACTGCCCAGTTCGCCGGATCGTCGCCGGGCGCGTCAATCCTGTCGGACTGCTGGACGAGAGCGCCCCCGGTGATGGGGCGCATCTCGACGCTCCCGCGCCCCCCCGAAACGACGAGGACGCGAAGGTTCTTCTTCTCCTTGAGGATGTCGAGCGCCTCGGGTTCGTACGACGGTGCCGCGACCACCTCGGTGAAGATCTCCGCAATCTGGCGCGCCGCCTCCACCGTGAGTTCGCCGTTGGTTGCGATGACGCCCCCGTACGCGGATACGGGATCGCACGCGTGCGCCTTGCGGTGCGCCTCCGCGATGTCCTTTCCGATCGCGATACCGCACGGATTCGCGTGCTTGATCACCGCGACCGTCGGCTCGGCATGATCGTGAGCTGCCCGCCACGCCGCATCGGCGTCGACGTAGTTGTTGTACGACATCTCCTTTCCGTGGAGTTGCTCCGCTTGCGCGATGCCCCCCCGCGCGGAGTGGTCGACGTAAAGCGCCGCGAGCTGATGGGGGTTCTCTCCATACCGGAGCGGAGTGCGAAGCGTCGCGGTCCACGCAACCCAACCCGGGAATCCCGAACCGTCGTCGTCCGGTGCCACGACGCTGCCCATCCACGACGCCACGCCGACGTCGTACGTCGCGGTGTGGCGGAAGGCCTTCACGGCGAGGGCCTTGCGCTCGGCTAGCGTGAATCCCCCCGCCTCGACGGCAGCGATAACGGCCGGGTACTCGCTCGGATCGACGACGACGGCGACGCTCTGGTGGTTCTTGGCGGCCGCCCTTACCATCGACGGCCCCCCAATATCGATCTGCTCGACCGTTTCGTCCTCCGATACCCCAGCGAGCACGGTCGCGGCGAACGGGTAGAGATTGCTGACGACGAGGTCGAAGGGTTCGATCTCGAGTTCGTGCAGTTGCGCGAGGTGGTCGGGGAGGCGCCGATCCGCCAGGATCCCGGCGTGCACGCGCGGGTGCAGGGTCTTCACCCTTCCATCGAGGCACTCGGGAAAACCCGTCAGGTCCTCGACCTTGGTGACGGGTACCCCGGCTGAGGCGATTCGCGCGGCCGTCGACCCCGTCGACACGATCGCGACCCCGGCGGCGTCGAGCCCCCTCGCGAGTTCCTCTAGCCCCGTCTTGTCATGCACCGAAACGATCGCCCTCCGCACGGGTACCCGGTCCGTCATGGCTTCTCCCCTTCCGGCGGCCCGAGCCGCACTGTTCGTCCCTCGATGGTCCAACCGCGCGTCACCATCTCGCGGATGGTGTCGACAACGAGCCGCCTTTCGACACCCTTGATGCGTTCGTGGAGCGACTCCTCGGTGTCATTCTCGCGCACGTCCACCGCAGCCTGCGCGACGATCGGCCCGGTATCGACGCCCACGTCGACGATGTGGACCGTGCATCCCGTCACCTTCACCCCATGGGCCAGCGTGTCCCTCACGGCGTGGGCCCCGGGGAACGACGGCAAGAGGGCGGGATGGGTATTGACGATGCTTCCGGCGAATCGTTCGACCGTCGGCGCCCCCAGGATCTTCATGAATCCCGCGAGGACGACGAGGTCAGGATGATGCCGTGCGATCGCGTCCCCCAGGGCCCAGTCCCACTCCTCCCTGGTCGCGTAATCGTTCAGAGGAACGATCTCGACGGGAACACCGGCCGCTCTCGCGAATTCCAGGCCCGCGGCCTCCGGATTATCGGAAATGACAGCGGCGACCTCGGCGCCATACCCGTCCCCCGCGACGGCCTCCAGGATGGCCTTGAGCGTGGTCCCCAGGCCCGACATGAGAACGACGAGGGACCTCGTCCGCGGTTCGCTGGTCACAACCCGACCCTATCGGCATGCTGGTGTCCGACCTAGACTGGCCTCCACCGTGAATCCCACACCCACGCCTCGTCCGTACGCCCCACGCATCGTGCGGGCAACGCGCGTGTTTTCTTACGCCCTCCTGGCGAGCGTTCTTCTCTCCTTCTTACCCCTGCCGTGGGGGCTCGCGGGCCTCCCCTGTGCCGTCGTCGCGTTCGTCTCGGGGATCGTCACGATGGTCGTCATGCGAGTAGAGGCGTCCCCGGGCCTGTGGGTGCTCGTCGGTATCGGGACGTTCGTTTCCAGTTCGCTCGCGGTCGACTACACCGCCGCCGCCGTGCTCTACCACGAACTGACCGCATACCAGGCGTGCTCTCAGGACGCCATCACCATAACGGCAGCTGCTCGCTGTTCCCACGAGTTCGAGGCTGCTGCCGAGGCGAGGTTGGGCGAGTTGGGGGTGTCGTTGAGTCACCTCCTGGGGGCTCAACCCTAAGACCCGGTCGTCGCAACGCGGCGGCGATGACCGACGCGCCGAACATTCCTCCCGCAACGAGGCCCGCAACGGAGAGTGCCACCGCGATCGGTTGTGCGCCGACCTCGCTCAGCACGCCCGCCCCGATGGAGCCCGAGGCAAGCGCCACCGCACCCCACACGAGGGCGGCGAGAATCGCGACCCCGATGACCTGCGACTCGAAGCCCCGGCGTCCCGAGGGAAGCCACCTCCGAGCGAGGACACGCACGAGCACCCCTACTGCCACCAGAAGGAGCGGCAGCGCGACGAGCATCCCGCCCGCGGTCGAGGGAAGCGCCTCCAGAAGGGGAAGGCCGGGGATCGGGCCCGATACCACCTCGACCGGCGAGTAGTGGCTGCCCGAACCCACCGTGAAACCCCTCCCGGACAGGTAGGAAAGACCCCAGGTCGACATCGTCGGAACGTACGCCGTCTCGCCAACCGCCAGCGAAAGGCCACCCGCGAGATCGGGGTCCAAGTGTCTCGCGCTCTGGGAGATGGCGGCCCAGTGCGTCACGTGCCACACCACGACCGTCGCGGCACCAGCCGCGAGGCTAAGCGCACACGATCCGATCCCCAGACGTAGGCCGGAACGCGCGATGTCGGGCATTCTCCGTCCCGCCCAGAAACGGAAACCCCTCGCCCGCTTCAGCCCCATCGATGCTCCGGTCCCGCACACGAGTGCGCCGACGACGCCCGTCCGTAGGTCGATTCCCGTTCCCGCGCCTTCCGCGTGTGCGACGACGCCCACCACCACCCCGTAAGCGATCCCGGCGAACACCACCGACGACCGTGCGGCGACCGCCAATCGCGTCGCAACGGAGGCGGAAATCACCCCGGCCACGACCAGGATCCCCAGGGGTAGGAGCGTCACGGTCACGTCCCCCGATGTGGCGGGCACCCCATGAGCGAGGAGCCATACCACCGTGGCTACGTCCCACGCCCCCACCCAATCGGCGGAGACGGAGCCATCCGCGGCGGGAGTCGACGACACCGTCGCAAACGCGAGCGCCAGAACCAGGCCAGCGGAGAACACCACGGATTCGAGTCCGGTCACCACTCCGGACGCCCACGGAGGTGCCGGGCGACGACCCCTTCTCGCCCTCACGTCCGACGATCTCGGGGGCACCGCCGCTTCGGCGTGGACGGTCATCTCCCCATCCTCACCCTGCGAGCACGCTCGGCTCGGGATCGAACCGCCGAGCATCGGGGTTGAGTCGTCCGGACCCGGACGACCCGGCGGTAACCATTGGGCCTGAGCGACCTAACCGAGAAGGGCGACGCGCAAGAGCCGGGCCGTCTCCGAGGGAGTAGTGCCGACCTGGACCCCCGCCGCCTCGAGGGCGATGCGCTTGGCCTCCGCCGTTCCGCTCGATCCCGAGACGATCGCTCCGGCATGACCCATCGTCTTCCCCTCTGGCGCGGTGAATCCCGCAACGTACCCGACGACGGGTTTGGTCACGTGCTCAAGGATGAAGGCCGCGGCTCGCTCTTCCGCGTCTCCCCCGATCTCGCCGATCATGACGATCGCCTCGGTGTCGGGATCGTCCTCGAACGCGGCGAGGCAATCGATGTGGGTGGTGCCGACCACCGGGTCGCCGCCGATGCCGATGCACGTCGAGAAGCCGATGTCCTGGAGTTCGAACATCATCTGGTACGTCAAGGTTCCCGACTTCGAGACGAGGCCGACCGGGCCCGGGCCGGTGATATCCGCAGGCGTGATGCCCGCGTTCGACTTCCCCGGGCTCTGGACACCGGGACAGTTGGGGCCGACGATCCGTGTGCCGCCGTCCTTTGCGTGCGCGACGAACCACGCGGAGTCCGCGACGGGGATGCCCTCGGTGATGACGACGACGAGGGGGATGCCGGCGTCGACGGCTTCGATGACCGCACCCTTCGCGGACGCTGGCGGGACGAAGACAACGGACACATCCGCTCCCGTCTCGGCCACCGCTTCCGCCACGGTTCCGAACACCGGTACGGAGAGCTGCTTGCCCTCGACGCCGAACGCGACGCTCGTGCCCGGCTTCCGTGGATTGACACCACCGACGATCGCGGTACCGGACGCGAGCATGCGGGACGTGTGCTTCTGCCCCTCCGCACCCGTCATGCCCTGGACGATGACGCGTGAGGTGGCGTCGAGGAAGATCGTCATGACGCGCCCCCATCCACCGCGGAGCCGAGAGACGCCATTTTCGCCGCCGTCGCGGCCGCACCGTCCATCGTGTTCTCCAGGGTGAGGAGCGGGTGTTTCGCCGCCTCAAGGATCCGCCTGCCCTCGTCGACGGCGTTGCCATCGAGGCGCACGACGAGCGGTTTCGATGCCGCTGGCCCGAGCATCTCCAGGGCGGCGACGATTCCGTTGGCGACCTCGACGCAGGACGTGATCCCACCGAAGACGTTGACGAGGACCACGCTGACCTGAGGATCGCCGACGACGATGTCCAACCCGTTTGCCATGACCTCGGCCGAGGCGCCACCCCCGATGTCGAGGAAGTTGGCGGGCTTGACGCCGTACGCCTCCCCCGCGAGGGCGACGACGTCGAGGGTGGACATGACGAGGCCCGCACCGTTGCCGATGATCCCCACCTGACCGTCGAGTTTGACGTAGTTGAGGCCCTTCTCCGCCGCTCGGATCTCCAGGGGGTCGGTCGCCGCGATGTCGGCGAGCGCGGCGTGGTCGGGATGCCGGAAGGCGGCGTTGTCGTCCAGCGTCACCTTCGCGTCGAGCGCGACGATATCGCCCGCTGCGGTCAGGACGAGGGGATTGACCTCGACGAGCGTCGCGTCCTCCTCCGTATACACCGTGCCGAGCCGCACGAGCATGGCGGCCACCGCGTCCGCAACGGCGGGTGCGAATCCCGCGGCTGCAACGATCTCCCCAGCCTTGGCGTCGTCGATCCCAACCCGGGGGTCGACGTCGACCCTCACGAGCGACTCCGGACGCTCGACGGCGAGCCGCTCGATCTCCACCCCACCCTCGACGGAACACATCGCAAGATAGCGGCCCGTCGATCGGTCGAGAAGGAGGGAGAAGTAATACTCCTCGGCAATCGAGGCCCCCGTGGCGACCATGACCTTCCGCACCGTATGCCCCTTGATGTCCATCCCGAGGATCGCGCGCGCCGCCTCCTCAGCCTCTGCGGGCGTGTGGGCTACCTTCACCCCACCCGCCTTGCTGCGACCGCCGGTCGTGACCTGGGCTTTGACGACGACCGTTCCGCCCATCTCCTCGGCCGCGGCTCGAGCCTCGGCTGGCGTCGTCGCAACGACGCCCGGCAGGACGGCTACGCCGTGCCGCTCGAACATGTCGCGAGCCTGGTACTCGTACAGGTCCATGGATTCCTCGATGGGTGGGGGCGCGCCACGGGTGGGCGCGGAACGCCCCCAGCCTATATGGGAGGGTTAGGTCCAACCGTCGGGTATGCGCTTGACTTCGCGCGTGAGGATCCTCCACGCGAGGAGGCGCTCGCACGAGCCGATGACTCGCAGAAGCACCGGGAGACGCGGAAGGGTAACGAGGCCGATCCAGACGATGAAGACCCCAGTACACCCTGGCCCATGCAGCGCCTTCTAGCCTTCGTGCGTCGTCGGTGGCTGATTCTCGCCATCGCGGGGGGGCACCTGCCTCATCCTCGGAGTCGGCGTGGCGGTCATCGTGACCGGGTCCACCCCGAGTGCATCAGCGTCCCCCTCGGCGACGCCCACTCCCGCCGCGTCGGCGACGCTCGGCACGCCGGTCATCGTCCTTGCCGAACAGCCTTAGGCATCACCGGGCTGGACAAAGCCGCGCTCGTACGCGGCGATGACGGCTTGTGTCCGGTCGCGAACCCCCATCTTCATGAGCACCGACGCGACGTGGGACTTGACCGTTTCGATGGTCACGAAGAGTTCCTGGGCAATCTCCTGGTTGTTCAGGCCGCGCGCGAGGCACCTTAGGACATCCTGTTCGCGTTCCGTGAGATCCGGCATCGCACCCGCTTGCGGCTGGGCGAACCTTTCAATGACCTTGCGTGTACTCGCGGGGAACAGGAGCGATTCTCCTGCGGCGACAATCCGGACCGCCTCGATCAACTCCTTCGGGGGGACGCGCTTGAGGACGAACCCCGATGCCCCGGAGCGCATCGCCTCGAAGACGTACTCGTCCACCTCGAACGTCGTGAGGACGAGGATCTTCGCTTCGCCGCCTCCCGCCAGGATTCGTCGGGTAGCCTCCAGCCCGTCCATCCCCGGCATGCGAATGTCCATGAGCACCAGATCCGGCTTGGTGGACGCAACAAGGGAAACGGCCTCCCCGCCATCTCCCGCTTCGCCGACGACTTCCCATCCCTCCTCCGAAGCCAAGATGGCGCGCAGGCCCATTCGCACGAGCGGATCGTCGTCGACGATCGCTATCTTCACGTCGCGCTCCCTTTGATGATGCTGCAGACGAGGCATGTGCACTTGGCCGTAAGGCTACAGTCCACACCTCCACCCTCGGGGAGCATCTCGTCGAACGGAAGGATCGCCCGAACCGCGAAACCCCCCTTAGGGCTAGGCCCAACGGTCGCGTGACCGCCGAGCAGGGCGACCCTGTCGCGAATACTGGCGAGGCCGTTACCCCCCGATGAGACGTCCTGGGGCGATTCGGTGAGCGTGTTCATCACGGAGATGGCTACCAAGGAACCGTCCGCGATCGCGACGACCTCAACCTCGCTCCCCGGGGCGTGCTTCGCCGCGTTGGTGAGCGCCTCCTGGATGACGCGGTAGATGCCCCGCCCGAGCGCTGGCGGAACGTTCTTCAGCGCAAGCCGAGATGTGACCTTCACCCCCGCGTCGCGCGCCCCGTCGACGAGATCGGGGAGGTCGGTCGCCCCGGGGAGGGGAGCGTGTGTCTCCGGTTGGTCGCCGCGGATTCGGGCGATGATCCGGTCCAACTCACCCAGCGCGGCGCGACCCCGCTCCTCGATGTTCCCCAGCGCGCGCTTGGCGAAGGCGGGGTCCTTTTCGAATACGTGAACTCCCGCGCCGGCTTGTACGACGATCATCGAGACCATGTGCCCAATCGAGTCGTGGAGCTCCTGGTCGATGCGGATCTGCTCTTCCGCCCACGCGGCGCGGGCGAGGGCGAGGCGTCGGAGCTCGTCTCCGTACGGCCCAAGAAGCCGATCCGCGAGGGATCGGTGGAGATCCGCGAGGCCACGGATGGTCCACGCGAAGGCCGGGGTGACGATGAGGAACGCCAGCGGTCCGAGCCACAGGACCCAGTCCCACACGTACGGGTAGTCGCCGCCGAAATCAATCATCCCCAGCGGAGCGAGAAGCAATCCCAGTGCGACGGAGACGTAGGTGATCGCAAACGCGAACCCGATGGGCCCCATGAGCATCCGAAAGCCCACCCACCCCGCAACGCGCCAGGCGTGGCCGTCGCGCAAGAGGGCGGAAGACCTGCGCCAGAGGTTCACCCAACCCGCATGGGCGGAATCGCGTACGGGCTCAAAGGCCAACGGTGCGGGAGCGGGAACCCGATGTCCCAGCCACCGGCGGACCTGGGCCCTCTCGATCACGCCGATGGGGCGCAACAGTGCCTGGGTTCCGACGATGACGAGCACCCCCACCCACACGATGATCGTGCCGATCCCCACCGAATACAGCGTGACGAGGAGGACGAACCACAGGATGCCAAAGGCCAGCCCTACGAGAAGGTAGAGAACCTCAAGGTAGGTGCGGGGGTCGACCATCGGTCCGTAGATGCGTTTGAGCGTTGTCATGAACTCATCGTGCCCTGTGCTCGCCCCGCCCGTCTCCCCCCGTTGGCACGGTTCTCTGCCTCCCCCCTCCGGGGGATTCCGGAGGGGCACCCCCCGCGAGGACGATCCCAACTTCGCTCAGATGGCACATCAGGTTCGCTCTGCCTGGGGCTGTGCCTCGAACCCGGCATCCCTAGCCTCGAAACGACCGCTGGACCCACCCGCGACCCCGAGGGGCGCAAGGCGAGTAGGGGTGGAAATGGGGGTGCTCACCCATAGCGGGCCCGATCGGGTCCCGCCAAGGTGAGATCGGGTCCGAGCCCGCAGGGGGGAAACGGACCGTAACGCACATCGACAGCATGGAGGAAGCGGACATGAAGGTAGGACTCACCGGGCGCATCGCCCGATCGGCTGCGACGCGACCGTGGTTGACCCTGGGGGTGTGGGCAATCGCGCTAGCTGGTGCGATCGTCGCCGCAGGCGGACTGGGTGACGCGCTCAGCCAGGACGATCACATCACCGTCCAGACCGAATGGCAAAACGCCCAGGACCTCAGCGATCAGTACCGGGGTTCGGACACGGGAACGAACACCGAGACGATCATCGTCCGGTCGGACGCGACGATCTTCAGCGACCCCGCGTTTGCCCAGGTGATGGGTGAAGTCGTCGACGCGGTCTCCGGTATCGACGGGGTTCTCGGCGTCTCGGTTCCGACCCTCGACTCTCCGTTCCCCGTCTCGCAGTCGGGGCATACCGCCCTCGTCTCGGTCGTGGTCGATGAGAGCGCCGATTCCTCGGAGTTGGGGAACGCCCTCAACGACGCCGTCGCCTCCGTCCACCACGACGGATACACCGTCATCGCGTTTGGGAACGCCTCCGTCGGTGCCGTTTTCGATGCCCTCGCGGAAGACACCCTCGTCAAAGGCGAGATGATCGGCACCGGCATCGCGCTCGTCATCCTCGCGATCGTCTTCGGTGCGCTCGTCGCCGCGGGAGTGCCCATCCTCTTGGGCATCGCGTCGATCATTGTCGCCATCGGGATGACAGCAATCGTGGGCCAGGTGTTCGAGATGTCCTTCTTCATCGTCAACATGATCACGATGATGGGGCTCGCACTGAGCATCGACTATTCCCTCATCCAGGTTCAACGGTTCCGGGAGGAACGAGCCCAAGGGCGCAGCGTCATCGACGCCGTCACCATCGCGGGCAACACGGCGAACCGCGCGGTGATGATCTCGGGGGGCACGGTGCTCGTCTCGCTTGCCGGACTGCTGCTCGTACCGAGCACGATTATGCGGAGTCTCGGCGGCGGCGCGATCCTCTCCGCCATCGCCGCGCTCCTCGTCGCCCTGACCCTCCTTCCCGCCCTCTTGCGGTTGCTGGGGGACCGGGTCAACAAAGGCAGGATTCCCACCGCTCACCCCGGTCGCGAACCTCGCCAGTGGGCCCGCGTCGCCCGCACCGTTATCGCCCGTCCCGCGGTTTCGGCGACGATCGGGGCCGGCCTTCTGCTCGCCCTCGCCGCTCCGGCCCTGGGAATGCGATTGGCGTTCCCCGGCCTGGAGTCGCTTCCCGACAACAACACGGCTAAACAAGCCCAGGACATCCTTGTTCAGGACTTCGGGTGGGGTCGCTCGTCCACGTTCCTTGCGATCGAGAACGCTGGCGGTGCCGGACCCGAGATCGACGCACTTGCCGCGGCGATCGACGCTGACCCCGGTTTCGCGGAAACGGCGATCGACCGTTACGGGGACGTCGTCTTCATCGACACGAAGGACTTCTATGACTCCGCCGACGTTAGGGCGGAGGAGTCCATCAACCGACTCCACGACGAGATCATCCCTCAGTACCTCGACGGGACGGATGCGTCGTGGAACCTCGGAGGTGACCAGGCCGGTTCCCTGGAGTTCACCGACATCATCGTGAGCTCCGCGCCGTGGGTTCTCGCCGTGGTCCTCAGCGCGTCGTTCGTCCTGCTCTTGCTCGCGTTCCGTTCCGTCGTGATCCCCTTGACGGGAATCCTCCTCAACCTGCTATCGACGGCGGCGGCGTACGGCATCCTTGTGGCGGTGTTCCAGCATGGGTGGGGTGCGGGGCTGCTCGGCATGCCACAGGTGGGCGGAATTGCACCTTGGATTCCCCTGTTCCTCTTCGCCGTCTTGTTCGGGCTATCGATGGACTACCACGTGTTCCTCTTAAGTCGGGTGAAGGAGTCGTACGACGGTACCGGCAACACGCGATCGGCTATCGTGACCGGGCTGAGCCGGACGGGGTCCCTCATCACGGGGGCCGCGCTCATCATGGTCGCGGTCTTCATGGGATTCGCCATCGGGGATCTCTCCGAGTTCCAGCAAATGGGTCTCGGGCTTGGCGCGGCGGTCATCATCGACGCCACGCTCGTTCGGACCATCCTGGTCCCGTCCGTCATGGCTCTCCTCGGCGAAAAGAACTGGTACCTGCCGAGGTGGTTGGAATGGCTGCCCAAGGTGACCATCGAGGGAGGACCGCCCGTACTGGAAGCAGAACCGGAGCGGGAACTGGAACCCGCGCTCGTCTAGCGGTAGTCGCGGGGCCGGGGAAGCGATTACGCCTCCTCGGCCCCGTTGCCTTACCCCGCTGCTTCGACCGTCCTTGTAAGGGTGTCAAGTGCCGCAAACGTTATCAACGCCACGCCTCACGCCTCTGCAGGAGACCCCAGTTTGGCGTAAGTTGGGATCACCATGAGCATCCCGCCCTCATCTCTTCCCCCGGCCAACTGGTATCCGGATCCTCAGACGCCCGGGCAGTTGCGCTATTGGGATGGGCAACGGTGGACCCAGCACGTCCACCCCGTGCAACAACCCGCGCAGGGTGTTGGCGGATTCGCCCCGACCGGAGGAGCCGCGCAGGCGGGCAGCGGCTACGCCCCCACGGGTGGTTCGGCTCAAGCGGGAGGCGGTAACGCCCCCACGGGTGGTTCGGCTCAAGCGGGAGGCGGTTACGCTCCTGCTGGAGGCGCCGCTCAAGCGGGCAGCGGTTACGCCCCCACGGGTGGTTCTTCCCCGGCGAGCGGGGCTACGCCCACGCTTGAAGGAGCCCTCTCATCGGCGGGAGAGACCCCCTACCAACCCGCCCAAGCCGCGACACCACGAGCGGCCGGTCCTGCGACGGCCGGGACGTTCCTCCCCGCGGGAATGGCGTCGCATGCTGCGGTCCCCGGTGGTGGGGCCTCCGCCTCGGCGGTCCCCCCCAGCGGGTCTCTCGCGACCTTCCAGCCCGGAGCCTCCGCGGGAACACCGGGGGGGCTTCAGGTTCCCACCCCACGCGACCTCGACGACGACGGGGAAACGATCTCCACGCAACCCACACAAGCCCTCTTCGCCTTCGTTTTTGGCACCGCCGCATTGGCGGCGACCGCCCTTGCCCTTTACCATCCCGGAACCGGTCTCGATGACTACTTCCCGTACCTGGGCGCGGGACTGGGTTTCCTCTCCGTGCTTTTCGGTCTCATCGGACGCCGACAGACCAGCGGTGGCTTTCTCCGGGGCACAACGGAGTCGTGGTTCGGGATCGGTGCTGGCTTTCTGGCGATCGCGCTTTCCGCGTACGAATACATGTACCCCAACGAAATCCTTGAGCGAATCAAGGAATCCCTCGGGGGATAGGCCCCCGAACGGTCGACGCGAGGACGCTACAACTTCACCATCGGCGCGAACCTCAGCAGCAACCTCTTCACCCCCGGCTCACCGAAGTCCACCTTCGCGACCGCGTTGCGCCCTTGCCCCTCAAGCGCGATGACCTTGCCCAACCCGTATTGATCGTGCGTGACGCGATCCCCAACCTCCAAGCCAAGGTCGCCTTCGGGAACAGAACCGGGGGGCGATGGCGGCACCCCTCGACCCGAGGAACGTCCGTACACGCTCGACCACGCTTCTCCCCGATCGTCAAACCGCTCCGTCCGACCTCGAAGCGCCGCGGCCGATCCCTCGGCGCGTCTCCAGAAGACCAGTTCGGTCGGGATCTCCTCGACGAACCTCGACAAGGGGAAGTACTGGGTTGCTCCCCAACTCGACCGCACCTCGGCGCGGGTGAGGTAGAGACGCTCGCGCGCTCGGGTCAGTCCGACGTAGGCGAGACGACGCTCCTCCTCCAACTCACCCGAGGACTCCATCGAGCGCACGTGGGGGAACGTCCCCTCCTCCAGTCCCGTGAGGAAGACCACGGGATACTCCAGTCCCTTGGCCGTGTGCAGCGTCATGAGGGTGACGACGCCCCCCGACCCGTCGGGGTTCGGCACTTGGTCAGCATCCGCGACGAGTGCCACCTTTTCGAGGAACTCGGCAAGAGTGCCGTCCGGGTTCTCTTCGGAGAACTCGCGCCCGACCGCGATGAGTTCCATAACGTTCTCGATGCGGCTGGCATCCTGAGGGTCGTCGCTCGCCCGGAGCGCCGTGAGGTATCCCGTCTGCTCCGCGATCGCATCGAGTAGGGCCGCGGGTCCGTTGTCCCGCGCGAGCGCCCGGAACTCGTCCATCGTTGCGACGAAGGCGTCGATCGCGGCACGGGCCCTTGGGGTGAGGCTCGGTGCCGCGTCGAGGTGCCGCAGCGCCGCTCCGAACGAGACCTTCACCGACCGGGCGGCAGCTTCGATCCCCTCGACCGCAACGTCCCCGATCCCCCTCCGGGGTGTGTTGATGATGCGTCGGGTGGCGATATCGTCGTCCTCGTTGACGATCGCCGCGAGGTAGGCGAGCATGTCCTTGATCTCCGCGCGTTCGTAAAACCGCGTCCCGCCCACGACCGTGTAAGGTATCTCGGCCCGGATGAACCGCTCCTCAATCGCTCGGGATTGGGCGTTCGCCCGGTACATGACGGCAACGTCGGACGGTGCCGAGCCGTGCTCGCGGATGAGTGTCGCGATCTCCTCCGCGACGAACGCGGCCTCGTCTTGCTCGGAATCCCCCGTGTAGCCGATGATCTGCTCGCCGTTGCCCGAATCGGTCCACAGGTTTTTCGGGCGACGTTCGGTGTTGTTCGAGATGACGGCGTTCGCGGCGCTGAGGATGGTCTGGGTCGAGCGGTAGTTCTGTTCGAGCCGGATGACGTGCGCGGTCGGATAGTCCTTCTCGAATTCGAGGATGTTCCGAATTGTCGCGCCCCTGAACGCGTAGATGGACTGGTCCGCGTCCCCGACGACGGTGATCGCCCCTGGCGGAGGTTCCGCCCCCTCCCGTCCGACGATCTCGCGCACCAAGACGTACTGGGCGTGGTTGGTGTCCTGATACTCGTCGACGAGGATGTGGCGGAATCGCTCCCTCAGGCGCCGCGCGACGTCCGGATGCTCCTGCAGCAGGCGCACCGTCTTGAAGATGATGTCGTCGAAATCGACGGCATTGGCGGCCTCAAGGCGCGCCTGGTAGGGCCCGTATGCGAGTCCCGCCTGGTGCTCGAGCGTGTACTTGGACGCCGACTGGGTGAGGGTCACCGCCTCGTCCGGGCCAATGAGCTCATCCTTGAATCGTCCGATACGGGCGGCGAGGCCCTTGGGGGTGAACTGCTTGGGATCGAGGTTGAGGTCCTTGGCCACGAGTCGCATGAGGTTGACGGTGTCCGCGGTGTCGTAGATCGAGAAGTTCGATCCCAGCCCGGCGGCTTCGTGCTCCCTCCGAAGAATGCGAACACAAGCGCTGTGGAAGGTGGAGACCCACATCCCCCGGGCTTCCGGGCCGACGAGCGTCTCGACCCTTCCCCGCATCTCCCCTGCGGCTTTGTTGGTGAACGTGATGGCAAGAATCTCGTGCGGTCGAGCCCTTCCCGAGGCAAGGAGGTGCGCGACACGATGGGTGAGGACTCTGGTCTTGCCCGAGCCGGCCCCCGCGATGATGAGCAGGGCAGGGCCTTCATAGAGCACGGCCTCTGCCTGCTCGGGGTTGAGCCCCTCGACGAATCGCGCATCCATGACTCTGCGAGTCTAGGCGGTGGGGCGGACCACGCGAACGTGCCCCCCTACGCTGTGATGCGCACGGCATCCGTGGTTGAGCGCACCGCGCGCGAGGAACACCATTGGTCCGTCACCATCTTTTCGTAGCGCTGTCGTTGCGTAGCGTCCCGGGAATGGCGCGACCGTTCGGCTCGTTTTCGATAAACAGCGAGACGTAGAATCGAGACGCGGTGGGTGTGTGTTCCGCGAGCGGTGGAGCGATTCCCACGGCACCTATCGGAGCGGCAGGTGACACGTGGGCGAGACTCCTTACCCCGTCCCCGACAATGAGACGCGACGACTGGAAGTCCTCGACGCGTACAAGATCCTGGACACGTTACCCGAGCAGGTGTACGACGACTTCACCCAACTAGCCTCGATCGTCGCCGGGTGCCCCACGGCGATGCTCAGCCTCGTCGACGACCATCGGCAGTGGTTCAAGTCGAGGATCGGCATCGACGACGAGGAGACCTCCCGGGAGATCGCATTCTGTGCGCACGCGATCGTCAACCCTCGGGAGGTGATGGTCATCCCCGATGCCACGCTCGACGCACGCTTTTCCGCGAACCCCCTGGTGACCTCCGACCGGCACATCCGGTTCTACGCCGGCGCACCCCTCGTCGCCCCTTCCGGTGAAGCCGTCGGCACCATTTGCGTCATGGACCGGGAGCCGCGCGACATCACTCCGGAGCAATCGAAAGCCTTGATGATCCTCTCCCGCCAGATCATTGCCCAACTGGAGCTACGACGGAACGTGGCTTCCCTGGAGAAGTCGGTACTGGAGAAGGAATCCCACGTCACGCACCTTCGGGAGTACCAGCGAGAGCTGGAGAGGGTCGGACGGGAGCTTCGCACCCAGTCCATGACCGATGCGCTCACTGGTGCTGGTAACCGTCGGGCGCTCGAGGAACGTCTCGAGGAGGAATACCTCCGCGCGAAGCGCTACGGCGCCGATTGTTCGCTCGTCGTCATCGACGTCGATTACTTCAAGAACCTCAACGACGAGTTCGGGCACCTCGAAGGTGACCTCGTGCTGCAAACGGTGGCAGCTCTGCTCAAGTCCAGCCTCCGTGAGCACGACTTTCTCGCGCGGTACGGCGGCGACGAGTTTGTGGCCATTCTTCCCAGTACGCACGCGATGGGGGCCTTGATCATGGGGGAGCGCTTCCGACGCACGATCAACGCTGCCTCGTGGGGGGGTAAAGCCGTGACGATTAGCGTCGGCACGGCGACGGTGCACGACGGCATCGTGGAATCCATGAACCTCCTGAAGGAGGCCGACACCGCCCTCTATCGCGCCAAGCATGCGGGCCGTAACCGCGTTAGCGGTCCGGGGGACGACGCTCCGATCGCGTAGGCGCGTAGGTCGGAACGGCGAGGGGTGGCCAGACCTGGGTTGGGTTGGCGGGCACTGATGTGAGCACGAGCGGGTTCTCGCCCGAGTAGCTGTCGGTCGTTTCGCGGTTTGTGCCCCTCGGTCTCACGTTGAACCCGGTCGCACCTAGGCGGCTTCGCTCA
>CAZMCU010000007.1:0-3620 GCA_964564915.1 uncultured Demequinaceae bacterium
CACAACCTGGGGACATCTCTTCTGAGCGACACAACCCGGGTCGACCTGCCCGAGGAGGTCTCCGCATAGCGGCGCACCAGCCGCAAGACGAATCAAGCCCCGAGACGAGCCGAGCCGCAAAGCCCTCAGACGATCCGGCGCTGCGCAGCCCAGTGCGCGAGCTCATGGCGACTCGACAGTTGGAGTTTGCGGAGAACCGCGCTCACATGCGTCTCGACCGTCTTGATGGAGATGAACAACTTCTCCCCCACCTCGCGATACGAGTAGCCGCGCGCGATGAGCCGCATGACCTCCTGCTCGCGCGCCGTGAGCTTGTCGAGGTCCTCGTCCACCACCGCGATGTCGCCGGCCGAAGCCCCAAACGCGTCGAGCACAAACCCCGCAAGCCGCGGGGAAAACACCGCATCCCCGAGAGCCACGCGCTTGACGGCGTCCGTCAACTCCGGCCCAGAGATCGACTTGGTGACGTAACCGCGAGCGCCGCCCCGGACGACCGCGACGACGTCTTCCGCCGCGTCGGAAACGGACAGCGCTAGGAACTTGGGCGCATCGGCCTTCTTGAGGCAAGCGTCGAGCACGTCGAGGGCCCCTCCGCCCATTCCCCCGGGAAGGTGAACGTCCAAGATGACGACCTCGGGCTTGGTCTCCGCGATGGCGGCGATAGCGGACTCGACGTCACGACCCTCACCCACCACCTCGATCCCCTCGCCCAACGACTGACGAACGCCGACGCGAATGACGTCGTGATCGTCGACGATGACCACACGAACGTTCGCCATGCTTATGCCTCCTTGACTGCCTCAACCTTGCGCGGCATCGAAATGTGGACCTCGGTCCGGGTGCCTCGCTTCGACGTTACCGTGGCCGTGCCCCCGTGGCGCGAGACCCGGCCGATGATCGACTCACGAATCCCCAATCGGTCGGCGGGCACGCGCTTGGGATTGAACCCCGGGCCGGAGTCGCGGACGAAGACGTCGTACCTCTCCGGGGTCAACTCGGCGTAGACGGAGATCGGGGGAAGCCCATGGCGAGCGGCGTTCGACGCGGCCTCCTTCACGGCGGCGACCGCGGCCCGGAGGCACTTGTCCGTGGGCGCGTCCCCAACCGAGACCGTGTCGATGGCGACGGCGTTCGCGTCCTCGACCTGGGCGATCGCGGCGGCAAGCGCCGTCGCGACCGAGCCCGCCTCCGTTCGACGATCCTGATACAGGTACGAGCGAAGGTCACGTTCCTGCGCACGGGCCAGGCGCGCGACCGTGTCCGCGTCGCCGGCGTTCTTGCGGATGAGCGTGAGCGTCTGGAGAACGGAGTCGTGGAGGTGCGCGGCGATCTCCGCCCGCTCGAACTCCCGCACGCGCTCCATCCGCTCGACGCCCACTTGGCGAATAAGGCGCATCCACCACGGCGCGAGGAGAAGCCCCACGCCGAGCAAGATGACGGGCGGGACGACGATGGCCCGGAGCACGGGCTGCGTCGTGAATTCCCACCGCGAGAACCACCACATCGCACCGCCGGCGAGAGCTAGGCCCGTCATCACCCGCGAGAGGTGCTCGCGAGAGAACAGGCCGACGATGAGGTCGGGACGCCTGCCCTCGCGGGACGACGCCGCATCGAGTGGGCTCCACACGAGGGCGGTCCCGGTGAGGAAGGCCACGGCGGGTGGCATCCACGGCCCGATCGCCGTGATGTTGTAGCGCGCCGCGGTCATGACGACAGCCGCGACGAGGAGAGCGGCACCCAGCACGATCCTCGGCCAAGTCGGGGGTCGACTCTGCCTCTCCAGGGTGAGGGCGATCCTTTCGCCCGCCGGAATGCTCACGCCCTAATCGTCACACACCCCAAGCCACGATAAGCGGCTTCCGAATCAAGATCAGGGTCGCGCGGCCACAAGATCAGGGGGAAATCAGGGTAGTACCTCATAGCGCCCTCCCCCTTGACCCGGCGACGATGGATGCAGGTTCAGTAACTGAGGAGGAAGCCGTGACTACACAGCAGGATCAGCCCCGCGACGAGGCCCAGTTCTTCACCCACGTACGCGGGTGGGGCATCACGCGCGGAGAGAATGGCGTCTTCGGTGGAGTCGTCGAAGGCGTCGGCGAACGCATCGGTATGGACCGCGTTCCCGCACGCCTCATCGCGATCGTCCTCGCCCTTATCACCAGCGGTCTTTTCCTCGCCGCATACGCCGCGGCGTGGGCGATCCTTCCCGATAGCAAAGGACGCATCATCGCCCAGGACTTCGGGCGCGGAACCCCCAACGTGCCCGCTCTCATCGGGATCGGCATCTTCGGCCTGATCGGCCTGAACGGTCTCGCGTGGACCGGCCCCCTCGGATGGGGCTGGATCGGGGTCGTCATCTCCACGATCGTCGGGTTGGCCATCGTCGTCGGTATCATCGCGCTGATCGCCTTGGCCGTATCGAAGGACGAGCACGGGAGGACCCACGTCGTCGTCGAGTTCAAGGGCGCCGACCAGGCGAAGGCTCGAGCCAAGACCGCCGCTACGGACGCCAAGACCGCCGCCAAGGCCTTTACCGGCGAGATGAAGACTTCCGGACGACGATTGAAGGACGAGGGTCGCGCAACGGCGCGCCGCGCCAAGGTCGCAGCCGACGAGATTCGCGCGGCCGTCACATCCCAGCCCGCTACCCCCTCGACCGAATCGGAAGACTCGACGGGCTCGACGCCACCGGTTCGCCCCGCCCCCGCGCCGTACTTGAGGCCCCGCGTCCCCGGCCCCGGTAGGACGATCCGCCTGCTCGCGCTCTCGGCTTCCTTCCTCAGTGCCGCCTTCATCTGGTGGCTCAATCGCGAGGATTACTTGAGCGTCAGCCCCGTCGAGGCGTGGTTCGCGGTCGCGATCGTCATCGTAGGCTTGGCGATCATCGCTGCCGGTGCGGCGGGAAGAAGGATCGGAGTCTTCGGGTTCTGGGCCGTCGTCCTCATCGCCGGATGGTGCCTGCGGATCGCCGCAGGCCCCGAGGTCGATCGTTTGCTCAACTCCCACGAGGTGTTCTTCAACCTCGATGGCAAACCTCACCTCATCTCGGTCAACCCCGGAACGGTGGACTGCCGGGACTTCGACTGGAGCCTCGTCAACCGGGCATCGGACACGTCGATCCTCGCAAGCGACCACGATTACCGATTCACGCTGACCCAGAATGACGCCACGATTCTGGTGCCGGCCGGGGCGAGCGTCACCCTTCGGTCCACCGCGGGCGATGTCGAGACGACCCTGTCGTGGGAGCGTTTCGACGAGGACGGTAAGGGAACCTACTTCGGGACCTGCGACATCGACGGCCCGAGTGCGACGTTCTCGACCATCGGAGAGAACCACAGGGACGTCGCCATCACGATCACTCCCAGCGTCACCAATATCGTCATCGAGGAGCAGCCATGAGCACGGATTCAACAAGCCGGCGGACCCGGCCCGTCGTCTACCGGAAAGCCACCGAGCGCATTACGACCATGATGTGGGGCCTAGCGGTCGTCGCCTTCGGGTTGGGCGTCATCGCCTGGCTCGATGGCTACGACTTCGATCTCCAACTCGCGGGGATCATCACGCTCGCCATCTTCGGGGTATGGATCCTCGGTTCGGCGATCGTCTCCTCCACCAACGAC
>CAZMCU010000007.1:3720-18165 GCA_964564915.1 uncultured Demequinaceae bacterium
GGGACGACTGACGGCCCCGCTACTCCCATTCGATCGTCCCGGGGGGCTTGCTCGTGATGTCCAGCACCACGCGGTTGATGTCCGCCACCTCGTTCGTGATGCGGTTCGACACTTGGGCGAGCGTGTCGTAGGGAATGCGGGACCAGTCGGCCGTCATCGCGTCCTCACTCGATACCGGCCGCAAGACCACGGGATGCCCGTACGTACGCCCATCCCCTTGAACCCCGACGCTCCTCACGTCGGCGAGGAGCACCACCGGACACTGCCAGATGTCCCGATCGAGTCCCGCCGCGTGGAGTTCTTCCCGCGCGATGCGATCGGCGGCGCGGAGAATCCTCAACCGCTCCTCGGTCACCTCACCGATGATGCGGATCGCCAAGCCGGGTCCGGGGAAGGGCTGACGCCACACGATTCCCTCCGGGAGCCCGAGTTCGAGGCCTACCGCGCGCACCTCATCCTTGAACAGCGTCCGAAGTGGTTCGACGAGTTCGAACCTCAGGTCGTCGGGCAAACCGCCGACGTTGTGATGGCTCTTGATGTTGGCCGCACCTTCGCCGCCTCCCGATTCCACGACATCCGGGTATAGCGTGCCCTGGACGAGGAAGCCAACCTCTTCGCCCAGGCCCGCGGATTGCATGAGGGTGCGCGCCTCCACCTCAAACGCGCGAATGAACTCGCGTCCGACGATCTTCCGCTTCTCCTCCGGGTCGATGACGCCGGCAAGGGCGTCGAGAAACGCCTTCCGCGCATCCGACACCACGAGCTTGACCCCCGTGGCGGCGACGAAGTCACGTTCAACCTGCTCGGCTTCTCCCTCCCTCAGAAGGCCGTGATCGACGAAGACGCAGGTCAACTGCTCACCGACCGCGCGCTGCACGAGCGCGGCCGCGACGGCGGAATCGACGCCCCCGGACAGTCCGCACATCACCGGCGCGGAACCCACCTGGGCACGGATCTGGGCAACCTGCTCCTCGATGACGCCCTCGCTCGTCCAGTTGGCCTCCAGCCCCGCGACACGGAAGAGGAAGTTCTCCAGGGTCGCCTGACCGAGGGGGGTATGCCTCACCTCCGGGTGCCACTGCACCCCGACGAGGCGTCGCGTACGATCCTCGAACGCCGCCACGGGGGATCCCGCCGTTTGGGCGAGGACCGCAAAGCCTTCCGGCGCTTCCTGAACGGCGTCCCCGTGAGACATCCACACGCTCTGTTCGGTGGGGCTACCCGCGAGCGTCATCCCCTCGTCGACGACCTCGGCTGTCGTACGCCCAAACTCCCTCAATCCGGTTTTCGCAACCGTTCCACCGAGGGCTTGGGCCATCAGTTGATGCCCGTAGCAAATCCCCATAACGGGCACGCCGGCCTCGAACAGAGCCCGATCGAGGGAGGGGGCGCCCTTCTCGTATACGGACGAGGGGCCACCGGAGACAATGATCGCCGCCGGTTCGCGCGCCAGGATGTCGGCTGCGCTCATCGTGTGCGGCACGATTTCGGAGTAGACGTGAGCCTCGCGAACGCGACGAGCGATGAGCTGGGCGTATTGAGCCCCGCAATCGATGACGAGGACGGCGCGTCCACTCATAGAGTTCTCCGTCCTCTCTCGGTGGGGTCGTGCGTCCATTGTCCCGTATCGCCCGCGCGAAGGTGGCCACTCGTGCCGCCCGGTCCCACTTCCCGAGCGCCCTCTAGATGTTGGCGGGGACCAGCCGTGCCGACACGACGACGTTGCGCCCGGACGACTTCGCCTCGTAGAGATTGGCATCCGCCAAGCGCAGCACCTCCTCCTTCCCCGAGTAACGCGGAGCGTGCGCTAGCCCAACCGAGATCGTGACCCTCGCGAGGGATTCCGGGGCACCGTACTCCTCCTCCATGTCCTCTCGCGCTCGCTCCATCAGCGCGTCGGCGTCGGCAAGGGACATTGAGGGCAGCACGACGAGGAACTCCTCGCCTCCCCAGCGAGCCACAACGCCGTCGTCCCCCACCGATCGAACGAGCGTGCGCGCCGCATTGGCCAAGACGACGTCACCCGCGCCATGACCCAGCCGATCGTTGATGAGCTTGAACCGGTCGAGGTCGACGAGCGCGAGAGAGTAGTCACACCTCCGCGCGACGGACGAGAGAACCGGGGCTATTCCTCTCCGGTTATAGACGTCCGTCAACGCATCCGTTTGTGCCGCCACCTGAGCCGCGGCAAGCAAAGCGGCGTTCTTCTCGCGCTCAACCTCGTAGTAACGAAGGTCGAAACGGCCGAGGACGTAAAGGATGACCACCGTTGCGATCGCGTTGATCGCGAAGAGCCATTGGTTCAACTGCTCAGGAATGACATGGCGCATTCTTTCCGCCGGCCACGAGACCTCACTGTGCACCAACATCGCGACGGAAATCACGACGGCACCGATACGCGAGATCCGCTGCTCGGGTCGGAAGAGGGCGAAACTCAGCACTCCTCCGGTGAAGAGCGGCAGTTGAAATCCGGAGTCCGTCGTGAAGTACGCCGTGAGGAGGACCGAACCGAGGATCGCCGCGAGGAGGGCAACGGAGGAAGCGAGTCGGTAGAGCCGACGGGAGTTGAGGCCGATGGCCAGCATCCACAACGCCGCGAGTCCGTACAAAATCACTCCGGGAACCCACAAGTCGGGGTAGTGGTAGAGGAGGATGGCGGTCCCGTACGGAATGACGACGATGAGGCAAATAAAGGAGAACTGATTCGTCGCGATAATGGACCGCGACTCAGCGGAAGCGAGCGGCTTGACGCCGACGTGGCCGACAACGCGCCACGCCCGCACCGCCCGCTGACGCACGCGCCTCATATCCATTCGACGACTCTCGTTAGCTTCCACTGGCCCTCAAGCGCTTCCAGGAAATCCTCGTTGATCGCCCGGATGCTTGGAGTCTAGCCGCGACAGAGCGACGACGCGAAGTCCACGTGCTTGTGGGACCCCACGCTTCGATTGCGGCTCCGGAGTGTCCGGGTTGTCTCAACTTTCTGGGACCCTTTTCACGGTTTCGATCCCTCATGGGTGGGATGCTTGTCCCGTGAGCAGAAACATCTATGTCACCTCACCCGAGGGAGAGACGGGAAAATCGACCGTCGCCCTGGGCATCGTCAACCTGCTCGGGCGCACCATCGGCAAAGTCGGGGTCTTCCGGCCGGTGACGCGGGCGGCAGACGGTTCGGACTACGTGCTTCAGCTTCTCCTCGGACACGCGGGTGTCGACCTGAGTTACGACGAATGCGTTGGGGTGACCTATCACGACGTTCACCACGATCCCGATGCCGCGCTCAACCAAATCGTCAACAGGTATCACGCGGTCGAGCGACAGTGCGATGTCGTGGTCATCGTTGGGACCGACTACACCGACGTCGCCGGTCCGGCGGAGTTTGAGTACAACGCAAGGATCGCGGCCAACCTCGGAGCCCCCGTCGCCCTCGTTGTGAGGGGGATTGACCGGAGCCCGGAGGAAATCGCCCAGATCGTTGACCAGTCCACGATCGAGTTGGAAAGCAATCACGCGAGGCTCGTCGCCGTCTTTGCCAACCGATGCAACCCCTCCGAACTCGACGCCGTACGGGCCGCTCTCCCCGAGGGCAAATCCATGGGGGCCCTTCCCGAGGACCCCCTCCTCATCGCACCGGTTCTCCGCGATCTGATGCGGGCCGTCGATGGAGAGTTTTTCTCCGGGGATGAGGACCTGCTCACGCGGGAGGTCATGGGACTCACCATCGGAGCCATGACCGTCGATCATCTCCTAGACCGCCTCCGTGAAGGTCACGTCATCATCACCCCGGGGGACCGTTCGGACGCGCTCCTTGCGATCCTCGCCGCGCACGCCGCAACCGGATTCCCGAAGCTAGCGGGCGTCATTCTCAACGGCGGATTCCTTCCCTCCGATCCGGTCCGCCGACTTCTCGCGGGGGCCGACTCCACTCTTCCGATCATCACCTGCCCGTTTGGGACCTACGAGACGAGCACGCGCTGCAACAACACGAGGGGCCGCCTGTCGCGCGAATCCTCCCTCAAGGTCGACTCGGCGCTCTCCCTCTTCGACCGGAACGTCGACACGACCGCGCTTCGCCAACTCATTAGCGTGGCCAAGACCGATGTCGTCACCCCATTGATGTTCGAGTACGAAATCCTCGACCGCGCGCGAGCGGATCGGCGACACATCGTGCTGCCGGAAGGCGACGACGATCGGATCCTCCGTGCCGCGTCGACCCTCCTCACTCGGGACGTCGTCGACCTGACCATCCTGGGCGACGAAAAGCCGATCCGGGCCCGTGCCGCCGAACTCGGCATCGACATTGCTCGCGCCGCGATCGTCTCCAGCTCCGATACCGTACTCGTCAAGCGTTTCGCAAAGAGCCTCCATAAGTTGAGGGAAAGCAAGGGCGTCAGCCTCGACTTGGCCAAGGAGATGGTCAAGGACGTCTCGTATTTCGGAACGATGATGGTGCTCGAGGGCATGGCCGACGGAATGGTGTCCGGTGCCACGCACACGACGGCGCACACCATCACCCCGGCCTTCCAAGTCATCAAGACCCCTCCAGGGGTCAGCATCGTCTCGTCCGTGTTCCTCATGTGCCTGGAAGACCGGGTCCTCGTGTACGGAGACTGTGCCGTCAACCCCGATCCCACGTCCGAACAATTGGCGGACATCGCCATCTCCTCCGCCGAGACGTCCGTGATGTTTGGAATCGAACCCCGCATCGCCATGCTGAGTTACTCCACCGGTGAGTCGGGGACGGGAACCGACGTCGACAAGGTCCGAGCCGCGACCGAACTCGTCCGCAAGCGCCGACCCGATCTCTTAGTCGAGGGCCCCATCCAATACGATGCGGCGATCGAACCCTCGGTCGCGAAGACGAAGATGCCGGACTCGCCTGTCGCCGGGAAAGCCACGGTATTCGTCTTCCCCGATCTCAACACGGGAAACAACACGTACAAGGCCGTCCAGCGATCCGCGGGAGCCGTCGCAATCGGGCCCGTTCTGCAGGGGCTCCGGAGGCCCGTCAACGATCTTTCTCGCGGAGCCACGGTAGACGATATCGTCAACACTGTCGCGATCACCGCGATCCAAGCCCAGCAACTCAACGGTGTGCCGCTCGATGCAGCGCCTCAAGGGGGAACGTCATGACGTCCGGAAACGAGGGCATCGCGCTCGTCCTCAACTGCGGGTCGAGCTCGATCAAGTACCGGGTCATCGACATTGCGCAAACCGAGCCCCTCGTCGTCGGGCTCATCGAAAGGGTTACCGACTTCACCGAGGCGATCGAGCAACTGATCGAATCCCTCTCACGTCCCGATAGCGGCGTTTCGCTCGAGGATCTCGCGGTCGTGGGGCACCGGGTCGTTCAGGGCGGGGCTGAGTTCTCCGCCCCAACGATCATCGATGACGAGGTTGAGCGGAAGATCGCCTTACTGGCGACCCTCGCCCCGCTTCACGCCCCGCCCAATGTCGCGGGAATCGCGGCGGCACGAGTGGCCTTCCCCAACCTGCCGCACGTCGCCGTGTTCGACACGGCTTTCCACCAGACCTTGTCGGAAGCGGCGTACACGTACGCGATTGACCGGAGGGTCGCGGAGGCGCACAGCGTACGGCGTTTCGGTTTCCACGGAACCTCGCATTCCTACGTGTCGAGGCGCGCGGCGGAGTCCATGGAACGGGACGTCAAGGATCTGTCCATGATCGTGATGCACCTCGGTAACGGGGCGTCGGCGTGCGCGGTCAAGGGCGGCCGATCCGTTGACACGTCCATGGGATTGACCCCCCTGGAGGGACTCGTCATGGGGACACGATCGGGGAACATCGACCCCGCCGTCGTCTTCCACCTCTCGCGTACGGCGGGGATGGAAATCCAGGAGATCGACGACGAACTCAACCGTAGGGGTGGAATGCTCGGGCTCTGCGGTCACTCCGACATGCGGGATGTCGAGTCAGCCGCAGAGGCGGGAGACCACGATGCCGCGCTCGCCCTCGAGGTCTACTGTCGGCGCATTCGGGGTTACATCGGGCAATTCTGGGCTCAGCTGGGGTCGCTCGACGCGATCGTGTTCACCGCCGGAGTCGGGGAGAACTCGGACGTCGTGCGAGCGATGTCGATCGATGGTCTTCAAGCACTGGGTGTCGTCATCGATCCGGAACGAAACGCCGGTCGCAAGAAGGCCCCTACCCTCGTTTCCTCGGATGCTTCCGCCGTACAGGTGTGGGTCATTCCCACCAACGAGGAGAGGGAGATCGCCCTCCTCTCCATCGCCGCGATCTCCTAGTCCCCTTCGGCTAGACCATCGAGGTAGGCATCGAGGAACGCCCGTCCGGCGCGCGCGGCTGGTAGGGCGTGGCGCTGGCTGGACTCGCGAAGGGCGGGGATGTTCACGCCCGCTTCGCGAAGTTCCACCGCATGACCGACGAGCCACCGTTCCATCTGCCCTCCCGTGACCTCGCAGTGGAACTGCAGCGCGAGCGAGCGCCCATGACGGAAGGCTTGATGCGGAGTGAGCGCGGTGGAGGCCAGAAGGGTCGCCCCCCGGGGAAGATCAAAGGTGTCGCCGTGCCAGTGGAGTATCGGGGCGTCTCGGAGCGTCCGGAACGGAGACGAGCCCGCCTCCTCCGTCAGGCTCAGGAATCCCCACCCGATTTCCTTGGAAGGACCCGGGAAAACCCGGGCGCCGAGGGCCTCCGCCATCATTTGAGCACCTAGGCACACCCCCACCGTTGGAGCATCCCTCATCAACCTTTCCCTCACCACCTCAATCTCGTCGTCGATGAAGGGGTAATCGGTGCGATCGCCCAAACCGATCGGAGCCCCCAGGACGATGAGGAGGTCCGCCTTGGCGGCCCGCGACAAATCCTCACCGGCCTCGACGTACCCCACCTCGTGTCCCCGCTCTCGGAGCGTCGAGCCCCAGACTCCCAGGTCCTCGAACATGACGTGCCGCAACGCAATCGTCTTCACGTGTCGATGCTAGCGAGGCACGAACCCCGCGCCCAGCCGATACCGTCGACGTGGGGCTGCTAGTTGGGCTCGTAAGGGGAGACGACGACGTCCACCCGCTGGAACTCCTTGAGGTCCGAGTAGCCGGTCGTGGCCATCGACCGCCTCAAGGCCCCCATGAGGTTGGTCGTCCCGTCCGCGCGGTTACCCGGTCCGTGAACGATTTCCTCGAGCGTCCCAACCGTCCCCACCTGCACGCGTTCGCCGCGAGGAAGTTCGGGGTGGTGCGCCTCCGATCCCCAGTGGTACCCGCGGCCGGGAGCCTCCGCCGCGCGGGCCAGCGCGGCTCCTACCATGATCGCGTCCGCCCCACACGCGATGGCCTTGACCATGTCACCGCTTCGTCCAAGGCCGCCGTCCGCGATCACGTGAGCGTATCGGCCTCCCGATTCATCCAGGTAGTCGCGTCGCGCGGCGGCGACGTCGGCAACCGCGGTTGCCATAGGGGCGTGAATCCCCATCGACACCCGTGTCGTGTGCGCGGCGCCACCCCCGAAGCCGACGAGCACCCCTGCGGCGCCCGTGCGCATGAGGTGGAGGGCCGCCGGGTAGGTCGCCGCCCCACCGACGATCACCGGCACGTCGAGTTCGTAGATGAACTTCTTGAGGTCGAGAGATTCCGTACCTTCCGACACGTGCTCGGCCGACACCGTCGTCCCCCGGATGACGAAGAGATCGACGCCCGCATCGAGAACGGTCTTGTAGAGCTCCTGGGTGCGGTGAGGAGTGAGCGCCCCCGCGACCGTGACCCCGGCATCCCGAATCTCGCGAAGCCTCTCCTGGATGAGTTCGGGGCGAATGGGAACGGAGTAGATCGCCTGCATCCTCTGCGTCACGTGCCCGGCGTCGAGCCCTGCGATCTCCTCCAAGAGACCGGTCGGGTCCTCGTAACGCGTCCACAAACCCTCGAGGTTGAGCACGCCAAGGCCCCCAAGCTTTCCAAGGGCGATCGCGGTCGCGGGAGACATGACCGAGTCCATGGGGGCCGCGATCAGCGGCGTCTCAAACGGGAAGGCGTCGATCTGCCACTTGAGGCTGACGAGTTCGGGGTCGCGCGTGCGCCGCGACGGGATGATGGCCACATCGTCGAAGGCATACGCCCGACGACCACGCTTCCCCCTGCCGATCTCGATTTCGATGCTCACGGGCCCAGCCTACCGGCACGCCTCCCCTTCGTGTCGGGACACCATGCGAGAGTGGTGGTATGGGTTGGCTCGATAAGACATTGGTGGGTTTCGATACCGAAACCACGGGCGTCGACGCTCGGAATGACCGCATCGTCACCGCTGCGGTCATCTCTCGTGCTGGACCGGACGGGCCACTCGAACGGCGAACGTGGCTCATCAACCCCGGAGTTGAGATACCCGCGAGTGCCACCGCCGTCCATGGGATCACCAACGATCGCGTCCGTGCGGAAGGTGCCCCACCCATCGAGGCACTCGACGAGATCGCGCGATCGCTCACGGACGCCCTCCGCGAGGGTTTCCCCATCGTGGGGTTCAACGTCGCATTCGACCTCGGCATCCTTGAGGCGGAACTCGCACGCCACGGCCTCCCCACACTCGTGACACGCACCGGGGTGGGCTCCCCATCCGGTATCGGCCCGCTCGTCGATCCGCTCGTGCTCGACCGCCTCCTCGACCGCTACCGCAAGGGCAAACGCAAACTCATCGATCTCTGCGCGGTGTACAGCGTCCGTGTTAATGGAGACGACCTCCACGCCGCCGATGCCGACGTGATCGCGACCCTTGACCTCATCCACGCGATGGCCCATGCCTACCCCACCCTCAATGGGGTGGCGCTCCCCGACCTGCACGATCAACAAGTGGCCGCCTACCGGACGTGGGCTCAGCACTTCCGCGCCTACCTCACCTCAAAGGGTCGGACCGACGATCTCCCGGAAACCGACTGGCCCCTTCCCTCCTCATGGCCCGCTGCGGCGGAACCAGCGGAGGCCTCAAAACTCTGGTGACGTCAGGTCGGATAGTTGGGGGCCTCAACGGTGATCTGAACGTCGTGCGGGTGGGACTCCTTCAGTCCCGCCGCCGTGATCCTCACGAACCGCCCCTTCTCTTTTAGTTCGTCGACCGTTCGCGCCCCCACGTAGAACATCGACTGTCCGAGCCCCCCGATCAGTTGGAACGCGACGGTGGAAAGAGGCCCCTTGTAGGGAACCTGACCCTCGATGCCTTCGGGGATGATGCGATCGTCGCTCGGGGCGTCGGCTTGGAAGTACCGGTCCTTCGAGTACGAGACGCGCCCCCGGGACGCCATGGCCCCCATGGAGCCCATTCCACGGTAGGACTTGAACTGTTTCCCGTTGACGAGGACGAGGTCCCCCGGTGTCTCCTCGCATCCCGCGAAGAGGGAGCCGATCATGACCGAGTCCGCTCCGGCGACGAGCGCCTTGGCGATGTCGCCCGAGTACTGCAGTCCACCATCGGCGATGACGGGGACATCGGCGGGTCCGGCGGCGCGAGACGCCTCATAGACCGCCGTTACCTGCGGCACCCCCACCCCCGCGACGACCCGGGTGGTGCAGATCGAACCGGGACCGACCCCTACCTTGACGGCGTCCACCCCCGCGTCGATGAGCGCCTGAGCGCCCGCGCGAGTCGCGACATTCCCGCCGATCACGTCGACGTTCTTCGTCGCGGGATCCGTCTTCAATCGGACGATCATGTCGATCATCGCTCGTGCGTGACCGTGAGCGGTGTCGACGACGATCACGTCGACACCAGACTCCACGAGCGCCGTTGCGCGCTCCCACGCGTCGCCGTAGAACCCGACTGCGGCACCAACCCTGAGGCGGCCCTCCTGATCCTTGGTTGCCTTCGGGTATTTCTCGGTCTTGACGAAGTCCTTGACCGTGATGAGACCCGCGAGTCTCCCCTTGGCATCCACCAGGGGCAGCTTCTCCACCTTGTGCTGTCCGAGGAGCGAGGCTGCTTCCGCGTTCGAAATACCCGCCTTCCCCGTAATGAGGGGCATCGGGGTCATCACGTCGCGGACCAACTTCGTCTCGAAGTCGGCGGGGCTGACGAACCGAAGATCGCGGTTGGTGATGATGCCCAGCAGCACCCTGTTCTCGTCGACGACCGGAAGGCCGGAAACCCGATACTGACCGCACAGCGCGTCGAGCTCGGCGAGGGTCGCATCGGGCCCGACCGTAACGGGATCCGTGATCATCCCCGATTCCGAGCGCTTGACGAGGTCAACGTGGTGGGCTTGATCCGCCACGGGAAGATTGCGGTGCAGGATCCCAATCCCCCCCTGTCGCGCCATGGCGATCGCCATACGGGACTCCGTGACCGTGTCCATCGCCGCACTGAGAAGCGGAATGTGCATGCGAACGTTTCGCGTCAGACGGGTGGATACGTCCACGTCCGAGGGGATGATGTCGCTCTCCCCCGGGAGTAAGAGCACGTCACCGTAGGTCAGGCCGGTGAAGGAGAAGGGGTCCTGAGGGTCTTTTTCGTCGCTCGAAGGATGCACCATTACCCGATTCTAGGGTACGCACCGAGCGCGAAGGGTGGCCCTTTTGCCCATCTTGTCTGCCCCCATAAGTGGGGGCTACCGGGATGCGTGGCAGAGGTCTACAACGGAGGTAGTGACCTGCCGTGAGAACGGGGGAGCCGTTGAGGCTCGGGCGCGGCGGGTCGCCACAAGTTCAACGCTACCGATGGTGGTAGCAGGTTCTGGGGGTTTGACGATCGTGAGCCGTCTCGCACTACCCATCGTTCCGACGCTCGAAAACTGGGAATGGCAGTATTCCGGCGCGTGCCGTCAGGCTGACCCGAACCTCTTCTTCCACCCCGAGGGTGAGAGGGGATTCGCTCGCCGCAGGCGGGCGGAGGCGGCCAAAAAGTTCTGCGCGGAATGCGAGGTTCTCGGAATCTGTAGGGAACGCGCCCTTGAGGCTCGCGAACCTTTCGGGATATGGGGCGGTCTGAGCGAAGACGACCGCAACCGTATCCTCGACGGGAAAGTGCTCGCGGACGTTCCACACGTGCCAGGGGAGTAGCCACCCCTTCGTGAATGCCAAGGGCCCCGGGACACCGGGGCCCTTGGCATTGAGATGGAACGGCGCAGAGACCTAGGCGAGCACCGCGAGGAGGTCACGAACCGAGACGATGAGATACTCCTCGCCACCGACCTTAACCTCGGTGCCACCGTACTTGCTGTAGAGAACCTTGTCGCCGACCTTCACATCGATCGGCACACGGTTGCCGTTGTCGTCGACGCGACCGGGTCCAACCGCAACGACCTCGCCCTCCTGGGGCTTCTCCTTGGCCGTATCCGGGATGACGAGTCCAGAGGCGGTCGTCTGAACGGCTTCAGCGGCCTTGACAACAACCTTGTCCTCGAGGGGCTTGATAGAGACCGACACTGCGGACCTCACCTTCCACTTCACGAATGTCACAGGTGACGCGGCTCCGGGCGGTGTTGCCGAAGCGGGGACCAACCCTTCCGCCCCTGCCGCGAGCGCTCCATGGGGAGCATGACCAACTTAGCACTCGCGGCCGGTGAGTGCTAATCGCGAATCGGCCGTTCGCTGCCCGTGAATCGCCGGTGTCGACGCGTGCAAGGATTGATCGGTGGACCTCTCGGAAGCGCGCGCTGCGGTGAGCGCCCCCGGGCTTGCGATTCTCGCGAGCCTTCCGGATTACGTCCCCTCCGACGCCCTTCGCACCGGGGCGGACCTTCGGGCTAAGGGGCTCCCTCCTGACGTCGTCTCGGCCGCCATGACCCAGTCCCGGCTGCGCTCACGAGCACGCTCGAAGTTCGGCGATTTCGCCGACGGGATGCTGTTCACCCCCACCGGACTCGAACAGGCGACACGACTCGTGGTGGCCGGTCTCCACGCACGCCGCTACGTTCGCGCCGGGGTTCTTCGGGTGGCCGACCTCACGGCGGGAATCGGAGGGGACGCCATGGCGATGTCGGCCCTTGGCTTGTCCGTCATGGCCTTCGAAACGGACGAACCCACGGCCCTCATCGCCGACTACAACCTTCGCCACTGGCCGGACACGGTCGTCGTCCACGCCGATTCGCTCGACACGGTGCGCGATGTCGATGTGGACGCCATCTACGCGGACCCTGGTCGCCGAACATCGGGAGGTACGCGCCGAAACGATCCCCGCGACTACGAGCCTCCCCTCGATTCACTCCTCGCGTTACGCGACGCCTACCCCGCGCTTGGGGTCAAGGCGGGCCCAGGAATCCCCCACCGGGCGATTCCGTCCGACGCGGAGGCGGAATGGGTGAGCGTCGATGGCGAGGTAGTCGAGGCAGGACTGTGGTGGGGGCCGCTCTCGGCGGGAAACGGCCGCGCGGCTCTCGTTCTCCGCGACGGTTCGGCTCATCGCCTCGCCAATTCCGGAGCAGAGGCGGAGGTGGGATCAATCGGGGATTGGCTCTACGAGCCCGATGGGGCGGTGATCCGCGCGGGCCTCGTCGCGGATTTCGCCCTAAAGATTGGTGGGCACCTGGTCGATCGGACGATCGCGTACGTCACCGCCCCGGCCGCGCAGCCCTCACCTTTCGCAACCGGATACCGAGTCCTCGACAATCTCGCCTTTGGGGTAAAGCCCCTTCGGGCGTACCTCCGTGCCCGAGGGGTCGGTCGTGTCACCATCAAGAAGCGGGGCACGGCCGTCACGCCCGAGGGCCTCAGGGGTGCGCTTGACCTCCGCGGTGACAACGAGGCGACCATCGTTCTGACCCGCGTCAAGGGTGCCCAACGGATTCTGATCGTCGAGGCGGCTTAACTCAAGCGGCACAACCCGCTAGCGAGGCGCGGGACACGGTTCGTACGACAATCCCGGAACGGGTACGGGCCACCGGGCGTTCGCGGTGACAGCGCCCGCGAGGATGTCCGCAAGCGCGGCCATGCTCGACGGACCCCTCCCGTAGAGCCCGACGTAGGCCGTCGCGTGCGAGGAGGAGAGCCCCCAGGGGCCGTCGAGGGCGACGACGACATCCGCGGTTGCGGAACCGTTCGGTGTGCCGATGAACTGGATCCTTGTTCCTCCCGACCCTGTGGCGATCCCGTACCCCGCGAGCGCGGAGGAAAGCGCCGCCCGCTCGGATGCCCACCCCCCCGAAATCGTCACGGTGTTTCCCACGAGCGGTTGCCCGCACGTGGGGGCAACGACGGTTGTGGAGGCTTGGGAGAGCGATCGCACGTAGTCCCCCTCAACGTCGACGGCGGGATCGATCGAGGCCTCGTACCGCATGAGCGCGATGACTCGCGAGGCCGCCTCGTCAAGCCGCTCCCGACTGAGCGTCCCATCGGTGACCGCTTGGACAATCGCATCGTGCGCTACGTCGTTGAATGCGGGCATGAGGATGAGGTCGGCCCCCGCTTGGAGGGCCAAGACGGTGGTCTGGGCGGTGCCGCCGTAGGGGTTGAGGCCCCCCATACCCATCGAATCCGTGATCGCGACCCCCGTGAAGTCCAAATCGTCCCTGAGGTACTCGTAGGCGAGGGGATCGATGGAGGCAGGAATGTCGCTCCACGCCTCGACGGCGACGTGCGACATCATGACCATCGGAGCCCCGGCCTCGATGGCCCTCCGGAAGGGCACGAGGTCGTCCGCCTCCAATTCCGCGAGGGTTTTCGTACTGACGGGCGTCGACACGTGAGAGTCCGTCACCACGCCACCGTGACCGGGGAAGTGCTTGATCGACGGAATGACCCCCGCGTCCATCAGCCCCGCGACGGCCGCGATCACGCTCGTTCCCACGTTTTGGGGATCGCTCCCCGCGGATCGCGTACGGATGATGGGATCGGCGAGTCCGATGGTCACGTCGGCGTCGGGGGCGAAGTCGACGTTGAAACCGAGGGCCCGCATATCACGCCCCATTCCCGCGAAGGCGTTTTCGACCGCCCCCTTGTCCCTCGCCGCCCCCGCCGCCATGAAGGACGGCATCGTGGGAATGATCCCCGTGAGCCGGGCGACCGTGCCGCCTTCCTGGTCCGTCGCGATAATGAACGGCCAGTCCCTCCCATCCTCCGCCGCTGCCGCTTGAGCTGCGGCGTTGAACTGTGCCACTTGCTCCGCGGAGACGATGCTCGTCCCCGTGATCGACACCCCACCAAAGTGGTACTGGCGGATGAGCGTCTGAAGGGTACCGACGTCCGTTCCCCCATAACGGGCGACGATGACGAGACCGGCCTCCTCGTCGAGCGGCATCACCTGGGCCGTTTCCAACGCCCGGTTAAGGTCACCCTGGCTCGGGCCCCACGCGAGGAAAATGGTGTCCGGATCGGGGGGAGGCTGCGGAGTCGGGAGGGGAAGGAGGACAAGCGGGGCGGGCTCGGGAGGCGGAGCTTCCGCCTGGGGAATCACCATGGGCGTCGCGAGGGCGACAAGGCCAACGGCGACGGCGGCTACACGCCATGGCAGTTCCCGTCCGGGCGCGGGACCCCATACGCGCTTGGGCTTCCA
>CAZMCU010000007.1:18265-29643 GCA_964564915.1 uncultured Demequinaceae bacterium
GGTCCTCGTCGCGATGCCCAAGCGGCGACGTATCGCGGACACTCGCCGCCCCAGGTCCATCGCTACCCCACCACCACGGTGAGGGGCATGGCGGAGTCGACGCCGATCCCCAACTCGCTCGGTGGGAGTCCCTTGCGGGCGGCCGCGCTGCCCAGGGCGGCGATCATCGCCCCGTTGTCGGTGCAGTACCGGATGGGAGGGATCCGCACGTCGATACCCTCGTCCGCGCACCGCTGTGCCGCCATCTCGCGCAACTGGGAGTTCGCACTGAACCCACCCCCGATGACAAGCGTGTCCACCCCGTGTTCGTGACACGCCCGCAGGGTCTTCGTCACCAAGACGTCGGCCACGGCGGCGGCGAAACTCGCCGCGACGTCGGCGCGAGGAACCTCTCGCCCCTCGTCCTCGCATGACTCGATCCAGCGAGCAACGGCCGTCTTCAGCCCGCTGAACGAGAAGTCATAGGGATGCCTCGTCCGATCCTTGGGCGCGGTCAGCCCCCGGGGGAAAGCGATGCTCTCGGGGTTGCCCTCGCGGGCTAAGCGATCAACGTGCGGCCCGCCCGGATACGGAAGGCCGAGGAGGCGGCCCACCTTATCGAACGCCTCCCCCGCCGCGTCGTCGAGCGTCTGCCCGAGTTCGACGACGTTGTCGGCGATGTCGTTGATCAGCAAGAGAGACGAATGCCCCCCGGACACCACGAGTGCGACGAACTTCTCCGGGAAAGGCCCGTGGACCAGCGCATCGACCGCGACATGACCGATGACGTGGTTGACGCCGTATAGCGGACGGTCGAGAGCGATGGAGAGGGCCTTTGCCGCGGCGACGCCAACCGCGAGCGAACCGACGAGCCCGGGGCCGGACGCGACCGCGATCGCATCGAGGTCACTCAAGGCAGACCCCGCCGAGGTGAGGGCTGTCTCGACCGCGGGGATCATCTCCTCGAGGTGCGCGCGGGACGCGACCTCGGGAAGGATCCCGCCGAAACGAGCATGCTGCTCCATCGAACTCGCGATGGCCTCGCCGAGCAGGGTCCAACCCCGGACGAGCGCCACACCCGTCTCGTCACATGTGCTCTCGATGCCGAGGACCAAGGGATCCACGGCACCACCCTACGGCCCCTCACGGTGGAGCCGAATACCCCGAGGCCCCGGCCCTATTCCAACCCGGGCTTCGGACCCGGTCCGAGCCAACGCCGCATGACGAACGCGTCGACGTCACCGGGCTGGTAGTAGCGCTTGCGCCGTCGCACCTCCTCGAACCCCAACCCTTGGTAGAGGCGGATCGCTGCGATGTTGTCGACCGCGACCTCGAGCCAGACGTCGCGAACGCGAAGTCTCCGAGCATCGTCGAGGAAATCGTCGAGGAACGCCCGCGCGATACCTCGGCCCCTCCATTCCGGAAGTACGGCGAGGTTGAGGAGGGTGAAGACGTCGCTCTCGAAACCGAAGACGGCGTATCCGACCTTTTCGTCCCCCACCTCCGCTAGTCGGAAGCGACGTCCGAGATCGCGGTGGAACTCATGATCGATGAGCGTGCGCGACCACGCCGCGGGTCCGAAGATCTCAACCTCGCGCTCGGCGATCCAGTCGAGGTCGCCCTCCGTCGCATCACGCCGATGGGGTTCCGCGGACTCCTCCATCACGCTCCCGGGATTCCGTGGGTATCGGGACGACGCAAGTACAGGGGGACGGTGGGCAGATCCGTCTCGCCCGCGGAAATCCGTCGCATGGCAACGCGGGCGAGCCAGGCGGGATCCGGATCGAGTAAGTGCGCCAACGCATCCGTCGCACCGGAATCTGCGGCGCCACGACCACCACCCCCGGCCTCGGGAAACGCGTCCGGGTACAGGGAAACCCCCCGACCAACGACGTCGCCAACCGCCCGCACGTCCGTCGCCGCCGTAACGAACGGCCCGGAAACCCTCTCCCCCGCCTCGTACATCGCCCAATAGACCTCGCGGCGTCGAGCATCGGTCACGACCGTAACCGTGCCGCCATGTTCCGCCCCGATGGCGTCGAGGGAGCAGACTCCCCACACGGGAACCTGCCACGCGAACGCCACCATGCGCGCCGTCACCAGGCCGATCCGCAACCCCGTGAAGGGCGCCGGACCCGTCCCGACAACCACGCCCTCCAGGTGCTCTCCCGGGAGTCCCGAAGCGATCATCGCCTCCCGGATCAGGGGGGAGAGGCGCTCGACATGCATCCGCGGTACGTCCTCGACGGCGCGGGCGAGCACGAAATCGCCGTCGAGGACGGCGACGGAGACGAGGGACGAGGTATCGAGGGCGAGGACGCGCACGGGCCTAGCCTACGATCCGAGACTCTCGGAGCCGCCGCCACCGAGGATTCCCAGATCAACGTCCTCCCACCGCGGACCCGTCGCCTCGACCGTGACCTGCCGGGGAGACGCGTCATCCGCCGCGTCTCCCCCACGCCCTCGATCGAGCGTCACCGTGAGGTACGAGGGGGCGAGGACCTCGGCGATCCCCGAACCCCATTCGACCACGGTGACCGATTCGTCGAGAGAAGTGTCGAGGTCGAGGTCGTCGAGTTCGGCGCGCGTCGGGAGTCGGTAGGCGTCGACGTGGACCAGGGGCAAGCCTCCCGGTCGCGCGTGGTGGACCCTGGCGATGATGAACGTCGGGCTCGCGACGGAGCCCTCGACGCCCAGTCCCTCCCCAATGCCCTGGGCGAGCGTCGTCTTTCCCGCGCCCAGTTGACCGACGAGAAGGACGAGGTCACCCGCCCGCAGAAGGCTCGCGAGTCTCCGACCCCAGGCGCGCGTCGCGGACGCGTCGGCGAGGGTGACGGTCACGCGTTGCCCGTCTTGGGCCGCAACCCCCCGAAGCGGCACACGATCTCGTAGTCGATCGTGCCGATCGCGTCGGCCCATTCTCGTGCCGTGGGGCCGTCCGGACCGATGAGCGTGACGACGGCGCCCTCCTGGACCGTCGAATCCGGCCCCAGGTCGATGACGAACTGATCCATGCAGACGCGTCCCACGATTGGGTAGCGGTGCCCCTCGATGGCGACGGACACTTTTCCTCCCGCCGACCGGAAGACCCCATCGGCGTACCCGACGGGGACGAGGCCCAGGACGGTCTCCTGGGGGGTGACGTACTCGTGTCCGTAGCTGACGCCGTGTCCCACCGGCACGCGTTTGACGAGGGCAAGGGTCGTCGTGACGGCCATCGCCGGGCGCAACCCCCACTTGGCGCCGGATGGGTCGGGAACGGGGGGAAGTCCGTACACCGCGATCCCCGGTCGGACGAGGTCGTACCGTAGTTCCGGTCGAGTTAGGGTCGCGGCCGAGTTGGCGAGGTGACGCACGGCAAACGCACAACCCGCCTCGCGCGCCCGCGCGAGGGCACCCTCGAACTCCGCGACCTGAGCATCGATCGTCGGATGGCCCGGCGCGTCCGCCCATGCGAGGTGGGACCAGATCCCGACGGGTTCGACCACACCATCGCGCACGGCCACGGCCACCGCGTCGAGCAAGGCGGGTAAGTCCGCGGGGGTCACACCCTCGCGTCCCAAACCCGTGTCGACACACACGTGGAGGAGTGCGGGTCGTCCCGTCTCCCGCGCGCCGGAGACGATCGCGTCAAGCACGGGAATGGAGGACACGGAAACGTCGATCCCCTCCTCGATCAACGCGGCGGCGGGGACTTCTGGCCCATAGAGCCACGCGAGAATCCTTCCAGCATCGTCCGCCGCCCGGAGCGCGAGGGCCTCGCCCGGCTGGGCCACACCCAACCACTCCGCCCCACCACTCCGAGCCGCTCGAGCCGTCTCAATCAGCCCATGACCGTAGGCGTCGCCCTTGACGACGGCCATCACCGGTGTGCCCCCCGAGCGCGCGCGGAGTGCCTCGACGTTCTCCCGGATCGCCTCGTAGTCGATACGGACCTCGATGCCGGTCACGATTCCGCCTCGGCGACGACCACGGCGGATGCGAGCCCAGCGTCGTGGGATAGTGACAGATGGAGCCGGGTGATGCCCAATTCCTCTGCCCGCGCGGCCACGGTACCCGTCACGACGAGGATGGGCGCCCCGTCGTCGCCCCTAGCCACCTCCGCATCCTGCCAGGAGAGGCCACCAGGGGCTCTCAGCGCCTTCGCCAGCGCTTCTTTGGCCGCCCACCTTGCGGCGAGGCTCGCGTGGCCCAGATCGCGTTCTACGGGCGTGAATATCCGCTCGAGAAATCCCGGGCTCCGCTCCAGTGCGTCCTCGAATCGCTCGATGGCCACCACGTCGATCCCCAACCCGACGATCACGGCCTACTCCACCGTCACGGACTTCGCGAGGTTGCGCGGCTGATCGACGTCGTACCCCTTCGCGGTCGCGAGCGAGCACGCGAAGATCTGCAACGGGACCACGTTGAGCAGCGGGGTCATCAGTACGGGCGCCTCGGGGACGTAGAAGACGTGATCGGCGTACCGCGCCGCTTCCTCATCGCCCTCTTCGGCGATGACGAAAGTCCGGGCACCGCGAGCCCTGACCTCCTGGATGTTGGAGAGGACCTTCGCGTGGAGCGATTCCCTCCCTCGGGGCGAGGGAAGGATGACGAAGACGGGGAGGCCCTTCTCGATGAGGGCAATCGGACCGTGCTTGAGTTCGCCCGCGGCAAAGCCCTCCGCGTGGATGTACGCGAGTTCTTTGAGCTTGAGCGCCCCTTCGAGCGCGATGGGAAATCCGACGTGACGGCCGAGGAAGAGCACGGTCCGCTCGTTTGCCATGGATCGCGCCACCTCGCGGATGGGTTCCGACGTGTCGAGCACGAGCTGGATCTTCGCCGGCATGGCGCGAAGCTCTTCCAGGAGGGAGGCGATTTCGTCGGGGAACTTGTTCCCCCGCAACTGGGCGAGGTAGATCCCCAGGAGGTAGGAGGCCGTGATCTGAGCGACGAACGCCTTGGTGGAGGCGACCGCGATCTCCGGTCCCGCCCGCGTATAGAGCACGGCGTCCGCTTCGCGTGCGATCGTCGAGCCCTGGACGTTGACCAAGGCGATAACGCTCGCCCCCTGCTGCTGGGCGTGGCGCACCGCCATGATTGTGTCCATCGTCTCGCCGGACTGCGAGATCGCCACGACGAGCGTCTTGATGGAGACCACGGGGTCGCGGTAGCGGAACTCATGCGCGAGTTCCACTTCGACGGGAATGCGGCACCAGTGCTCGATCACGTACTTGGCGACGAGGCCAGCGTACGCGGCGGTACCGCACGCGATGACGATGATTTTGTCGACGGCGTTGAGGACTCGTTCGTCGATGAGTCCGGCGTCGAGCGTGAGCTTTCCCCCGTCGTCGAGCCGTCCACGGAGCGTGTCGGCCACCGCGGCTGGCTGATCGTGGATCTCCTTATCCATGAAGGTCGAAAAGCCACCCTTCTGCGCGGCGGTCGCGTCCCAATCGATCGCGTACGGGGCACGCGTGACAGGCTCCCCGGCCGAATCGGTGATGACCACCGCGTCCGGCGTGATCTCCACGACCTCGTCCTGCCCCAATTCGAGGGCCTTCCGCGTGTAATCGATGAACGCAACGACGTCCGACCCCAGGAAGTTTTCCCCGTCGCCCAAACCGACGACAAGCGGGGAATTCCGTCGCGCCCCCACGACCGTCCGTGGTTCCTTCGCATCGATGGCGAGCAGCGTAAACGCCCCATCGAGTCGCTGTGTCGCCGCGCGCATCGCCTCGACAAGAGATTTGCCCGACGCGACCTCACTGGCGAGCAGATGGGCGGCGGTCTCCGTGTCGGTATCCGAGAGGAACGCGGCTCCCGCCGCCTCAAGTTCGGCCCGCAGCGGGGCATAGTTCTCGATGATTCCGTTGTGGATGACCGCGATGCGTCCTAACGCCGCGAGATGCGGATGGGCGTTGGCGTCGGTCGGCGCGCCGTGGGTTGCCCATCGGGTATGGCCAATCGCGGCCGTACCCGCGGGAAGGGGGTTCTCGTCGAGTTCCCGGGCGAGCACCGCGAGCTTGCCCGCCTTTTTCGCTGTGGCGAGGATCCCCTGATCTTCCGTAACGACCGCAATGCCCGCCGAATCGTAGCCCCGATACTCCAACCGGGCGAGACCCGCCATCACCACCTCTTGCGGTCGAAGGCTCGGCTCGCCTCCCCCGACGTAGCCGACGATTCCGCACATGCTGTCGAGTGTAGTTGGAGGCTTGAGGAAGAATGGAACGGTGAACGAGGCAAGCTCAGTCGATACGGGAAGCCCGTTCGTCACTCTCAGCCGGGAGGAGTGGTCCGCGCTCGCGGGGAAGACGCCCCTCCCCCTCACGGAAGACGACATCGCCAGGGTCAGGGGCATTGGGGACCCGGTGGACCTCGCCGAGGTTGACACGATCTACCGCCCCCTTTCGCGGTTGCTCGACATGTACTCGACCGCGGTCGGCGCCCTCCATCGCGCGACCTCCGACTTCCTCGGCGAGCGGGCGTCGCGCACGCCGTTCGTCATCGCGGTCGCGGGTTCGGTCGCGGTGGGGAAATCCACCACGGCTCGCCTCTTGAGCGAACTCATGGCCCGCTGGCCGGGAAGCCCCAACGTCGCCCTCGTAACGACCGACGGGTTTCTGTATCCCAACGCCGAACTTGAGTCGCGGGGAATTCTCTACCGGAAGGGCTTCCCGGAATCGTATGACCGGCACGCGCTTCGTCTCTTCCTCGCCGCCGTCAAGTCCGGCGTTCCGGAAGTGAAGGTTCCGGTCTACTCCCACCTTCGCTACGACATCGTTCCCGGCGACAGTATCGTCGTTGCCCAACCCGACATTCTCATCGTCGAGGGTCTCAACGTGCTTCAACCGGCGTCGGGCCGGGAGTACGGAAGCGTCCTCGCCGTCAGCGACTATTTCGACGTGTCCATCTACGTCGACGCCAACGCGGCTGATATCCGCCGCTGGTACGTCGACCGATTCCTATCGTTGCGGGCAACCTCCTTCGCTCAACCCGACTCGTATTTCCATGGCTACGCCTCTCTCACGGATGAGGATGCCTCGACGCGGGCGGGAGAAATCTGGGACGTCATCAATGCCCCCAACCTTGAACAGAACATTGCCCCCACACGAAATCGTGCGACGATCATCCTCCGCAAAGGCCCCGATCACGCCGTCGAGACGGTGCACTTGAGGAAACTCTAGGACTCGTCCGGTGAATCCTCTCGGGCACGGCGATCCGTGTCCGATGCCCGTTTCAGGTGAAACTCCGGCAGTTCCTCCACCGGGGGAAGGGATGTCGGCTCGAGTCCGAAGCGGCTGAGGATCCGGTCGACGACGTACCCCAACACGACCCCCCCGACAACACCGATGCCGATCGAGAGGAGGAGGCTGTCGTGAACAAGGTTGCCTGCCCACACCCCGAGTGCGCACCCGTACGTCGCCCACAGAACGGCGGCGATCGCATCGATCATCATGAAGCGACGGCGAGGGTACCTCAAGGCTCCGGCCGTGAGGTTGACCGCGACCCTGCCCACGGGGATGAACCGCGCGGCAAGGATGAACGCCGTCCCCCGGTGTTCCAAGGCATGTTCCGCCCAGTCGAGGGTGACCTTTGCCTTCTGTCCCTTGAGGAAGGGAATGCGACGCACGTTGATCGTCCGTCCGATGCTGTACGCGATTTGGTCTCCGCACCACGCCCCGGCTGCCGCCGCGATCCATATGGCCCAGAGGAGCGGATGCCTGGTTTGCTCCCACGTTGTCGCCGATGCGATGACGATCGATTCCGACGGAACCGGGGGAAAAATGCCATCGACGATGGTGACGCCGAAGACGGCGAGGTAGATCCACACGGACGTCGTGAGCGAGAGGACGGCGTCCTCAATGCTGCCGCCGAGGGAACCGACCTTGGATGCGAGGTTTCCCACCACCTCGGCGATGGAACTCCATCGACCCACCGGCGTCACGGGCGCGCCAACCGCGTCGCCACCACCGAGGCAAGCGTGTTGGCCACGTCGGCCGCGACGGTCTCCGTCGAAGCCTCGACCATCACGCGGACGAGCGGTTCGGTTCCCGAGGGTCGAAGGAGCACGCGCCCCTCCGCCCCGAGGGAGGCGCGTGCCTCGGCGACCGCTTCCTGAAGGATCTCGTCCGTGAAGACGCGCGACTTGTCGACGTTCGGGACGTTGACGAGCACCTGGGGCAACCGCTCGATGGGTGCGACCAACTCGCGCAACGTCGAGGGAGAGGCTGCGACGACGGAGCCGACGAGCAAGGCGGTCAAGAGCCCATCTCCCGTGGTGGCGAATTCGCTCAAGATCACGTGCCCCGATTGCTCCCCGCCCAGCGTGTACCCCGCCTCGCGCATCGCCTCAAGAACGTAGCGGTCGCCCACGGCGGTCTCGACGATCTCGATATCGGCCTCACGCATCGCGCGGTGGAGACCGAGGTTGCTCATGACGGTCGCAACGAGAGTGTTGCGGTACAGCGAGCCATCCGCCTTCATCCGCAGGGCCAGGATTCCCATGACCTGGTCTCCGTCGACGATCGCGCCGGTGTGGTCGACGGCAAGGCAACGATCGGCGTCGCCGTCGAACGCAACACCGAAATCCGCGCCCCGCGCGACGACCTCCGCTCCGAGCGTGTCGAGGTGCGTCGAGCCGACGCCGTCGTTGATGTTCAAGCCCGTGGGATCCGCGTGAATGACGGTGACGTCCGCTCCTGCCTCCACGAGGGCGTCGCCGGCGGCACCGGACACGGCGCCGTGGGCGCAATCCGCGACGATGGTCAGCCCCTTGAGGGGAGTCGTCGAGCCGGAGAAGGCGCGCGCGGCCGCGACAATGTGGGCGACGTATTGATCGCGGAGGTCCGGCCGTGGGGTGATCGTCCCAACGTCGGCACCCGTCGGCCGCTGGGACCCCCCTCCGAGGGCATCCTCAATGGCTTCTTCTACCGCGTCCTCAAGCTTGTGCCCTCCGCTGGAGAAGAACTTGATTCCATTGTCCGGCATCGGGTTGTGGGAAGCGGAGACGACTACCCCGAGGTCGGCATCGGTCGCCGTGACGAGATGCGCGACCGCGGGCGTGGGGAGGACACCGACGTCCCACACGTCTACGCCAGCGCTCGCAAGCCCCGCGGCGACAGCGGCGGAAAGGAATTGGCCGGAGATGCGGGTGTCCCGACCGATGATCGCGTGGGGACGGTGACCGGCGAACTCACCCCGCTCGGCAAGAACGAGGGCAGCCGCGACCCCGAGGTCGACGGCTAGCTCCGCGGTGATGTCCTGGTTGGCAACTCCGCGGACGCCGTCGGTGCCGAAGAGTCGCGCCATGCGGACAGGCTATCGCTTGGTGTACTGCGGGGCACGACGGGCCTTCTTGAGTCCCGCCTTCTTGCGCTCAACCACTCGGGCGTCGCGCGTCAGAAATCCCGCCTTTTTCAGGGTGGCACGGTTGTTCTGCTCGTCAATGAGGTTGAGCGCACGAGCAACACCAAGCCGGAGCGCCCCGGCCTGTCCGGAGGGGCCGCCACCATTGATGCGCGCGTGAACGTCGAATGCGCCTTCCATGCGCAGCACGGCGAAGGGGCTGTTGGCAACCTGTTGATGAACCTTGTTCGGGAAGTAGTCCTCAAGGTCCCGACCGTTGATGACCCACTTGCCAGTACCGGGGACGAGTCGCACGCGCGCGACGGCCTCCTTGCGGCGACCCAAACCGGCGCCGTTGGCGACAGCGGACGTACCCTTACCCTTGTCCGGTTCGGTCTCGGAGTGGTGCTCCGTCGGAATCTCGGTCTCGTCGTCCGTGGGGGTGTCAGTCACTGGGGAATCCTTCGTCGCGGCCATGGTCTACTGGGCTACCTGGGAGATGGAATACGGCTGGGGCTTCTGCGCCGCGTGGGGGTGCTCTGCCTCCGCGTACACCTTGAGCTTGGCCATCTGGGCCCGCCCGAGGCGTGTGTGGGGAAGCATTCCACTCACGGCCTTCTCGACGACCTTACGAGGGTCCTTCTTGAGGAGTTCCCCGAGGGGGGTCCCCGTCAACCCACCAATGTAGCCGGAGTGACGGTACTGGATCGTCTCGGTGGCTTTCGCCCCCGTCAACGCGACCTTGCTCGCGTTGACGACGATGACGTGGTCGCCACAGTCAAGGTGAGGCGCGAAGGAGGCCTTGTGCTTGCCACGAATGAGCATCGCCACCTGAGAGGCGAGCCGACCGAGGACGACGTCCGTCGCGTCAATGACGTGCCACGTCTCGACAACGTCGCCCGGCTTGGGAGAGTAAGTGCGCACAGGAAGCCTTCTTGTCGTTCGTGATGGGGCGCTGGCAAGCCAACGCGGCGGTCCAGGTCGGCGGCTCCCGCTGGGGCTATCCGCCCGTTGCGATCGCCAAGCACAACGACCCCACAGCATACCGGTCGGCCGGGGACCGGTCAATCTAGGGTGCGCTTCGCTCGGGTCGCGTTGGCCCGTTCCGCTAGTTCGTCGTCGGGGGGGTACGCCACCTCCTCAAGCGTGAGTCCGTGAGGTGGGGCAACAATGATCCCCGATCGCCTGCTCGTCGCTGCGGCCTCCGCCTGAAGCCACGCGAAATCTCGCCGTCCGTCCCCGACGGCGAGCACGGCTCCAACGAGCGATCGGACCATCGAGTGACAGAACGCGTCCGCTCGAAAGGTTGCTGCAACTAGGCCCTCGTCGACCCCCGATTCGACGCGTTCCCACGAAAACTCGACCAGCGTACGGATGGTCGTGGCCCTTGCGCGGCTCCTGCAGAACGGGGCGAAGTCTCGAAGTCCCGTCAGGCCCCGTGAGGCTTCTTGGAGGAGCGTCACGTCGAGCGACCGCGGGTACCAGAGGACGTATCGCCTCGTGAGGGGGTCTCTCGATTCCGGCCGATCGCTCACCCGATAGACGTACCGACGTTCGCGAGCCGAAAAGCGGGCGTCGAATCCGGGAGGCGCGACCTTCACCCCCACCACGACAATGTCGGGAGGCAGGATTCCGCTGAGTCGATTGCGCATGACCGTTTCGGGATCCCGATGGGATCGCCCGGCGAGTGCTTCCCACGCCTGCGTCGGAAGGTCGACGTGAGCGACCTGCCCCCGAGCATGCACCCCGGCGTCGGTGCGACCCGCGACCGTCAGCCTCGGTTCCACCCCCCTCATCAGGCGCGAGAGACCGTCTTCGATCGTCCCCTGCACGGTACGTAAGCCCGGCTGAACCGCCCAGCCCGCGAAGTCCGTACCGTCGTAGGCCAGGTCAAGGCGAACCCGCACACCGGCATTGACGTCGGTCATGGGGTCCGCCTCACGGCCACGAGACTACTGGGAGTCCGACTTCTCCGACGCCTGAGCGGAGGCCTTCTTCCCCGAGGGCTTCTTCTCCGTTGCCTTCTTGTCGGAGGCCTTCTTGTCGGTGGCCTTCTTGTCGGTGGCCTTCTT
>CAZMCU010000007.1:29743-36586 GCA_964564915.1 uncultured Demequinaceae bacterium
GGCCTTCTTGTCGGTGGCCTTCTTGTCGGTGGCCTTCTTCTCCGCCTTCGCAGCGTCGGGAGCGGCCTTGGTTACGGCGCGCGTCGCTTCGGAGACGACGCCTTGCTTGAGGCTCTCCCCTCCCTCGACGAGCTCGATCACGGCCATCGGGGCGTTGTCACCCTTCCGGTTTCCGATCTTGACGATCCGCGTGTACCCACCCTGCCGCTCCGCGACCGCGGGGGCGATCTCGGTGAAGAGGACGTGGACCGCCGTCTTGTCATTGATCACGCCGTAGACGCGACGACGCGAAGCGAGGTCTCCCCTCTTCGCATACGTCACGAGCCGTTCCGCGTACGGGCGCAACCGACGCGCTTTGGCCAGCGTGGTGGTCACACGACCGTTCTGGAAGAGGCTTTGAGCGAGGTTGGCGAGGATGAGGCGCTCGTGCGCGGGCCCGCTACCGAGACGGGCGCCCTTGGTCGGGGTAGGCATGAGGAAGGTCTCCTAGTTCTCGTCGTTGCCGGAGAAGTACACACCCGTGGTCGACGGGTCGTAATCCATACCGCTGTCCTTGAGGGAGAGGCTGAGTTCGGCAAGCTTCTCCTTGACCTCGGTGATGGACTTTTGGCCGAAGTTCCTGATGTCCATGAGGTCGGCCTCGCTCCGTGCCGTCAGTTCCCCAACGGTATGGATCCCCTCGCGCTTGAGGCAGTTATACGAGCGCTGGGTGAGGTTGAGCTCCTCGATGGGGAGGTTGTAGTCCTCCTCGAGAGAGGCGTCGGACTCGGAAGGGCCGATCTCGATCCCCTCGGCCTCTTCGTTGAGCGACCGGGCAAGCGAGAAGAGTTCGACGAGTGTCGCGCCGGCGGACGCGAGCGCGTCCCGCGGCGAGATCGACGACTTGGTTTCGACGTCGAGGATCAGTTCATCGAAGTCCGTTCGCTGGGCGACACGGGTCGCGACGACCTTGTATGTCACCTTGAGCACGGGAGAGTAGATCGAATCGACGGGGATCTGTCCGATTTCCGCGTCGTACTGCTTGTTGAGCGGGGCGGGGACGTAACCGCGACCGCGCTCGACGGTCAATTCCACTTCGAACTTCGCCTTCGAATTGAGCGTGGCGATATGCAGGTCCGGATTGTGGATCTCCACCCCGGCAGGAGGAGCGATATCCGCCGCGGTCACCGCACCGGCACCGCTCTTGCGGAGGTACATGATGACGGGTTCGTCATTGTCCGATGACACGACGAGGCTCTTGAGGTTGAGGAGGATCTCGGTGACGTCCTCCTTCACCCCCTCGATCGTCGTGAATTCGTGAAGCACGCCCTCAAACCTGAGGGACGTCACGGCGGCGCCGGGGATGGACGAAAGAAGCGTCCGACGAAGGGAGTTTCCAAGCGTGTACCCGAAGCCCGGCTCAAGGGGCTTGAGGGAGAACTGTGACCGATTCTCGGTGATGACCTTCTCGGTCAGCGTGGGGCGCTGAGCAATGAGCACGGTGTTGTCCTTTCCGAGCACCCGCTATTTGATGCTCGTGGGGCCACGGGCAGGTTGCCCGGGGGTGGATGGCTGAGGAGACTCTGGGGCTAGTTACGGCGACGCTTGGGCGGGCGACAACCGTTGTGTGCTTGCGGGGTGACATCGCGGATCGACGTTACGTCGAGGCCAGCGGCTGTCAGGGAACGAATCGCGGTGTCTCGACCGGAGCCGGGACCCTTGACGAATACGTCGACCTTCGTCATTCCGGCATCGCGGGCCTTGCGTGCCGCCGCCTCTGCCGCGAGTTGCGCGGCGAAGGGCGTCGACTTGCGCGAACCCTTGTATCCGACCTGACCAGACGACGACCACGACACGACGGCCCCCGAGGGGTCGGTAATCGAGATGATCGTGTTGTTGAAGGTCGACTTGATGTGGGCCTGGCCGTGATCGACGGTCTTCTTGAGCTTCTTGCGTGGCTTGCGAACGGGAGCGGCCATGGGTTACGCCTTCTTCCTTCCGGCGACGGTCTTCTTGGGGCCCTTGCGGGTACGGGCATTGGTCTTGGTTCGCTGACCACGAACGGGCATACCGCGACGATGGCGGATCCCCTGGTACGAGCCAATCTCCACCTTGCGGCGAATGTCGGCCTGAACCTCGCGCCGAAGATCTCCCTCGACACGGAAGTTGGCCTCGATGTAGTCACGCAACTTCACGAGTTCGTCGTCGGACGCGTCCTTGACCCGCAGGTCGGGGCTCACGCCCGTCGCCTTGAGGGCTTCGAGCGCGCGCGTACGCCCAACCCCAAAGATGTAGGTAAGCGCGACCTCCATGCGCTTCTCGCGCGGGAGGTCCACGCCAACAAGTCTGGCCATGGTCTTCTACTCCACTACTCCTCGGAGGTTCTCCGGCCCGTCGTCCCCCGAGGGGGCCCCAGCCTCCGAGCCGGGGGTGTCACGTTGCGTGTGACGGGTCGCTGAAAAGGGGTCAGCCCTGACGCTGCTTGTGACGTCGGTTGTCACAGATAACCATGACAACGCCGTTGCGACGGATGACCTTGCACTTGTCGCAAATCGGCTTGACGCTGGGCTTGACCTTCATGCTTCTTCCTTGCCGCCGACGGACCGACGCTTGCGCATCGGCGACGGCTCTACTTGTAGCGGTAGACGATGCGGCCACGGGACAAGTCGTACGGTGTCAACTCCACCACTACGCGATCCTCGGGGAGGATCCGGATGTAGTGCTGACGCATCTTCCCCGAGATGTGGGCGAGGACGAGGTGTCCGTTCGTCAGTTCCACACGGAACGACGCATTCGGCAACGCCTCAACCACGGTTCCCTCAACCTCGATGACGCCGTCCTTCTTGGCCATGACTCCACTCACGTCGATTGACAGGTTTCGGGCACGCGAAATGGCCCGACCGGCAATCATACGGGACAACGCACCAGAAACTCAACTGCGCGCCGACCCTGAGGGGAGGCCGGCGCGCAGTTGAAGTGGAGACGGTCTAGCGAAACGTCGTCTTGAGCCTCATGAGCGCGGCGTCGCGAATCTCGACCTTCTTGTGCTCCGCCAACTGACGGATGAGAGTCTCGGGCGCACGAGCGTTCCGAATGAGAGCCGCAAGCACTTCGGTGTTGCGGTCGTGCCCGAGCGCCAGAAGGGCGCCCATCGGGCAGTCGGTACGGGAGGCGACGGCGACGCGCACGGCCGGGTCGCGGTGAACCGCGAGGGGAAGCAGGTCAACGCCGACTACCGCGGGGTCAAGCGCGCGGGCCACATCGTCCGCTGTCCGCTTAGCAGGAGACATTCCAAGAGCCATGGTACTTCCACCTTCCATCCGAGTCCGTCCTCAACCATCGTAGGCACGACCCCCGGTCCAGCGCACTGCTTTGTGATCAACCTGACAGCCCTCGTGGTGTGAAACCGCTCACAACCTCGTCACGATGCCTGGTGCCTTCGTCGATAACAACGATTCGATCGTAGCCCCGGTTCCGGCTGGCGCGATCGCGCATCTACGGCGCGACGGGCGAAACCCCGAAGGGGGCCAGTCCGGCGGTACCACCGTCCGAAGCGGTCAACACCCATATCCCGTCCTCGTGGACGGCGACGGAATGCTCCCAGTGAGCCGCGAGGGAACCGTCCGCCGTCACGGCTGTCCATCCATCTTTGAGGACCCGCGTCACCGCTCCTCCGAGGGTCAGCATCGGTTCGAGCGCGAGGCACATCCCCGGACGCACCCGCGGGCTCGACCCCCTCGTCCGGTAGTTGGGAACCTCCGGGTCCTCGTGCATCGCCCGTCCAATTCCATGCCCAACGAACTCATCGACCGGTTCGAATCCAGCGGCGACGGCAGCGTCCTCGATCGCAGCGGAAACGTCGACGATGCGATCCGCGGTCGCCAGGGCGGCGATCCCGGCCCACAGGGCCACACGCGTGCCCTCCACCAGCGCCACCGCTGATTCGGCTCCTCCTCCACCGACGATGAGGCTGACGGCGGAATCCCCGTGCCAGCCGTCGACGATCGCGCCGCAATCGATCGAAACGATGTCACCCGCCATGAGCACCCGAGTCCCCGGGATCCCGTGGACGACTTCGTCGTTGACGGACACGCACGTGGTCGCGGGGAATCCGTGATAACCGAGGAAGTTCGATGTCGCCCCCGCGCGCGCGATCTCCGCGACTGCCGCGCGATCGACCGCGAGTGTCGTGGCGCCCTCGACCGCGGCTGCTACCGCGGCACGGAGGGCGTCTTCGACGACAACACCGGCACGCGCCATCGAGCGCATGTCGGCACGCGACTTGAGGAGAATCCCTCGCGTCACGGGGTGGATAGAGAATTGACCGCCGCGACCAGTCTTTCGGTCACGTCGTCGATCTCGCCCATACCATCGATCTGGACGAGAAGACCCCTACCCTCGTAGAAAGCCGTCAGGGGAGCCGTGCTCTCCGCGTACACCTCAAGCCGATGGCGGATGACGTCTTCCGTATCGTCGGCCCGCCCCTCCTTGAGTGCACGACCGAGGAGTCGTTGAGTCACCTCGTCGAAGTCGGCCGTGAGTTCGAGGACCACGTCGAGCTTGACGCCGAGATCCCCCAGCATGAGATCCAGTTCGACCGCCTGATCGGGGTTTCGGGGGTAGCCGTCGAGAAGGAAACCGTTCCCTACGTCGTCCTGGCTCAACCGATCCTTCACCATGGCATTCGTAATCGAATCCGGAACGAGCGCACCGGCGTTCATGTACTCCTTTGCCTGGAGTCCCAACTCTGTTCCGCCACCGACATTGGCGCGGAAGATGTCTCCCGTCGAGATGGCGGGAACACCGTATCGCTCGGAAAGCCGGGCAGCCTGTGTGCCCTTGCCCGCACCGGGCGGGCCGAGAAGTATCGCGCGCATTACTTGAGGAACCCTTCGTAGTGGCGTCGCTCCAATTGCGATTGGATGCGTCGCACGGTATCGAGACCAACACCGACGACGATGATCAGAGACGAACCGCCGATGCCCATGTTGCCGCTCAGCCCCAGCCACTGGAACACCAGCAAAGGCGTCAGGGCGGCGGCCGCGAGGTATAGGGACCCCGCCGCCGTGATACGGGACAGAACATAGTCCAGGTATTCCGCCGTCGGTTTTCCTGGCCGAATCCCCGGAATGAACCCTCCGTATTTCTTCATGTTCTCCGCGACGTCGTCCGGATTGAACGTCATCGACGTGTAGAAGTAGCAGAAGAAGATGATGAGCACGACATACAGCAGCGTATGGAGGGGGGCGCCCGTCCTCGCGACGTGGCTCTGCGTCCAGATGATCCAGGCGGGAGCGTTCTGCCCCGCGAACTGGACCATGAGTTGAGGCAGACTGAGAAGGGACGCGGCGAAGATGATGGGGATAACGCCCGCCATGTTGATGCGGATGGGGATGTAGGTGGAGGAACCTCCCAACATCTTCCGGCCCACCATGCGCTTGGCGTACTGAACGGGAATCCTGCGCTGAGACTGCTCGACGAACACGATCGCGGAGAGGAGGCCGGCGACCATGATCAAGACCCAGAACGAGGCGTACGGCACGTTCGAGGTGGTGACGACGTAGGCCGTCGAAGGAAGTCCGGACGCGACGGACGTGAAGATCAGGAGGGACATCCCGTTACCGAGCCCGCGTTCCGTCACGCGCTCACCCAGCCACATCAGCAGCACAGTCCCCGCCGTCATCGTCAGGATCATGACCAGTACCTTGAGCGGGGTGTCATTGGGGATGACCGGGGTATCGGCTGGGCAACCCCCGCCGTACAGGGTGCCGTTGCGGGCGAGGGTGATGTATGACGCGGCCTGAAGGGCGGCGAAAGCGACCGTGACGTAACGCGTGTACTGGATCAGCTTCGTCTGGCCGTCAGCGCCCTGCTCGTGAAGCTCCTGGAACCTCGGCACGAGGCTCCTCAAGAGCTGGATCATGATGCTCGCCGTGATGTACGGCATGACCCCGAGAGCGAAGATCGACAATCGAACGAGCGCGCCACCGCTGAAGAGGTTGACGAGCTGGACGAGCGAACTCGATTCTCCGCCGCTCAAGCACTGATGAAGATTCTGGTAGTCGACACCGGGGGTCGGCACCGAACACCCCAGGCGATACAGGGCGAGAATCCCCAGCGTGAACAGGATCTTGCGACGGAGGTCCGGAGTCCGGAAGGCACTGACAAAGCCGCCGAGCATGTGTCCTCTCCCTCGTCAGATTCGTATGGTCACAGGGCCCCTCACGGTGAGGAAAACCCCTCCCGACTCTAGCCTGCGTTGACCGATCCGCCCGCCGCCTCGATCTTCGCGGTTGCGGAGCGTGACACCTTCTCGGCGTCAACGATGGTCAGTTTGACGGCGACGTCGCCATCACCGAGGATCTTCACGGGTTGATTCTTCCGAACGGCTCCCTTGGCTACCAGGTCCTGCTTGGTCACCGACCCACCCTGAGGATAGAGCTCCGCGAGCGCGCCTAGGTTGACCACCTGATACGTCACCTTGAACGGACTCCGGAAGCCACGCAACTTGGGGATACGACGGAGAATCGGGGTTTGGCCACCCTCGAAGCGAGGGTTGACCTGGTAGCGCGCTCCCGTGCCCTTGGTACCACGGCCGGCGGTTTTCCCCTTCGATCCCTCTCCTCGACCGACGCGGGTCTTGGGCGTGTGCGCCCCATCCGCGGGACGGAGGTGATGCATCTTCAAGGTGTCGACCTTGGGTCCCGTAGGCGCCTTGGCTTTCTTTGGCTTGCTCGCGGGCGCGGTTGCTGCGGCTTTCGCCGTGGTGGCCTTGGCGACAGGTGCCTTGGCAGCCTTCGACGCGGGCGTCGTGGCAGCCGTAGCCGGCTTCGAAGCCGCAGCCTTGGGAGTCGCCGCCTTGGG
>CAZMCU010000007.1:36686-46221 GCA_964564915.1 uncultured Demequinaceae bacterium
GCCTTGGGCGTGGCCGCCTTCTTCGCACTGGTCGTCGCCGACGCACTCGTCGTCGGCTTCTGGGCGTCAGCCATTATTCAACCTCCTCCACGGCGACCAGGTGGGTCACCGTCCGAATCATGCCGCGGATCTCGGGGCGATCCTCCTTGACGACGATGTCGCCGATGCGCTTGAGGCCAAGCGTGCGGAGGGTCTCGCGGTGGTTCGGCTTGGTGCCGACGCCGGACTTCTTCTGGGTGATCTTGAGCCGTGCCATCACTTCGCCCCCGCAGCCTGGGCCCGCAACATCGCGGATGGGGCGACCTCGTCGACACTCTTGCCACGCCGAATGGCCACATCCTCGGGCGACTCCAGACCCTTGAGTGCTGCGACGGTCGCGCGAACGATGTTGATGGCATTGGACGAACCGAGCGATTTCGTCAAGACGTCGTGAATGCCAGCGCACTCCAATACGGCGCGAACGGGACCGCCGGCAATAACGCCGGTACCAGGGGACGCGGGACGGAGGAACACCACGCCCGCGGCAGCCTCGCCTTGAACGGCGTGAGGGATGGTCCCTTGAATACGGGGCACGCGGAAGAAGGAACGCTTCGCCTCCTCGACTCCCTTGGAGATCGCGACGGGCACCTCCTTGGCCTTGCCGTAGCCGATGCCGACGTTTCCGTCGCCATCTCCCACCACGACGAGCGCCGTGAAGTTGAACCGTCGGCCACCCTTCACCACCTTCGATACGCGGTTGATGGCGACGACACGCTCGAGGAATTTGTTCTCCGGCTCGGCGGAACGTCGGTCCCGACGTCCACCGCGGTCACTACTCTGCTCAGCCATTACTTCCATCCTTGGTTCGTTCGAGTCGAGCGGGTCACAGGGACAGCCCACCTTCCCGGGCGGCATCGGCGATGGCCGCGACGCGACCGTGGTACTTGTTACCTCCGCGATCGAAGACCACGTCCGTGATGCCGGCCTTCTTCGCTCGCTGAGCGAGGAGTGCGCCGACCGCGGTGGCCTTCCCGGTCTTGTCCGCCTTGAGGGCGCGAATATCGGCCTCAAGGGACGACGCAGACGCGAGGGTGACGCCCTTCGTGTCGTCGACGATCTGCGCGACTATGTGACGGCTCGATCGCGTGACGACGAAACGTGGGCGTGTGGGCGTTCCTGTAATGCGCTTGCGCAGGCGCAGGTGCCTCCGCTGGCGTTGCACCGAGCGGCCGCTACCCAGAATTGTGATTCCCATGGTTTACTTCTTCCCCGCCTTTCCGGCCTTGCGGCGAACGGCTTCGCCTTCGTAGCGAATCCCCTTGCCCTTATACGGTTCCGGCGGACGGATCTTACGGACGTTCGCTGCGACTTCACCCACCTGCTGCTTGTCGATGCCCTGGATCGCGACCTTCGTCGGTCCCTCAGACGTGAAGGTGATCCCGGCGGGGGGCGTCACGACCACGGGGTGGGAGAACCCCAGCATGAATTCGAGGTCGTCTCCCTTCTTCGCGACACGGTAACCCGTGCCGACGATCTCCAGACGCTTTTCGTACCCTTCCGTCACGCCGGCCACCATATTGGCGACCAGGGTGCGGGTGAGCCCGTGAAGGGACTTGGACATCCTCTCGTCGTCGGGGCGACGAACGTCGATGCCCTCTGCCCCCTTCGTGACCGTAATCGGGGCGGCCACCTCAAGGGAAAGGGTTCCCTTGGGGCCCTTCACCGTGACGGTCGAACCATCGATGGTCACATCCACCCCGGCCGGGACGGGAACGGGGACTCTGCCAATGCGAGACATGTGTGTCCTCCCCTACCAGACGAAGGCGAGGACTTCCCCGCCCACGCCTTTCTTCTTGGCCTCACGGTCCGTCAGGAGCCCAGAGGAGGTGGACAGGATAGCCACGCCAAGGCCACCGAGGACCTTGGGAAGATTGGTCGACTTCGCATAGACGCGCAGGCCCGGCTTGGACACGCGGCGAACACCCGCAAGCGAACGCTCACGATTGGGGCCGTACTTCAGCCGAAGGGTGAGCGTCTTGCCCACCTCGGCAGCGGTCACCTCGGAGCCCGCGATGTAGCCCTCCGACTCGAGGATCTTGGCGACGTTCGCCTTGAGCTTCGAGTGAGGCATCGACACGGTGTCGTGATACGCCGCGTTGGCGTTTCGCAGACGCGTCAACATGTCTGCGATCGGGTCGGTCATGGTCATGAGTGTTTACTCTTCCTCACCGTGGTTTCCTTTTCGGGGACCTGCGGCGTAGTTGTTACCAGCTGCTCTTCTTGATGCCGGGCAATTCGCCCGCGTGCGCCATCTCTCGAAGGCAGATGCGGCACAATCCAAACTTGCGGTAGACGGAGTGCGGGCGTCCGCACCTCTGACACCGGGTGTACGCGCGTACCGCGAACTTCGGCTTGCGTGCTGCCTTGTTGCGCAGGGAGGTCTTAGCCATGTCTAGTTCTCCTTGAACGGGAAGCCGAGACGCCCCAAGAGCGCGCGAGCTTGCTCGTCTGTCGTAGCGGTCGTGACGATGGTGATGTCCATCCCCCTGACGCGATCAATCTTGTCCTGGTTGATCTCGTGGAACATCGACTGTTCCGAAAGACCGAACGTGTAGTTGCCGTGGCCGTCGAATTGCTTGGTGCTCAAGCCCCGGAAGTCGCGGATACGGGGGAGCGCGAGCGACAGCAACCGGTCGAGGAACTCCCACATGCGGTCACCGCGAAGGGTGACGTGGGCGCCGATCGGCTGCCCCTCACGCAACTTGAATTGAGCGATCGACTTGCGCGCCTTGGTCACCTGAGGCTTCTGACCGGTGATCGCGGCAAGGTCGGCGATGGCGCCATCGAGGATTTTGCCGTCACGAGCGGCTTCGCCGACCCCCATGTTGACCACGATCTTGGTCAACGCGGGGACCTGGTGAATGTTCTCGAACTTAAACTCCTCGCGCAATCCGGGCACGATCTGTGCACGGTAGCGCTCCTTGAGGCGAGGTGCGGTTGTGGCGGCCATCAGACGTCCTTACCCGAGCGCTTGGCCACCCGCACGCGAACGTTGCGGACGCGACCATCGCGCTCCTTCGTTACCGTGCGGTACCCCACACGGGTGCCCCTCTTGTTCTCGGGGTCGACGAGCATGACATTGGACACGTGGAGGGGCGCCTCGATCTGGATGATGCCGCCCTCGACGTTCGTCCGACTCGATCCCGGCTTGAGGTGCTTCACCACACGGTGGATGCCCTCGACGATGATCCTGTCGCTGCCCGTGAGGACCTCAAGGACGCGTCCCTGCTGGCCGCGATCACGGCCGGCGATGACGACCACGAGATCGCCCTTCTTAATCTTCGCCATCAGATGACCTCCGGAGCCAGCGAAATGATTTTCATGAACTTCTTGTCGCGCAACTCCCGGCCGACGGGACCGAAGATGCGGGTTCCCCTCGGCTCGGTCTCATTCCCGCGAAGGATGACGGCCGCGTTCTCGTCGAATCGAATGTAGGAGCCGTCGGGTCGCCGTCTTGCCTTGACCGTCCGAACGACGACGGCCTTGACGACCTCGCCCTTCTTCACTCCGCCACCGGGGATAGCGTCCTTGACGGTCGCGACAATGGTGTCGCCGATACCCGCGTAGCGACGCGTCGAGCCGCCGAGCACGCGGATGCACAGAAGTTCCTTGGCGCCCGTGTTGTCGGCGACACTCAGTCGCGTCTCTTGCTGAATCATGTCTCTGCTCCTGTCGAGGGGTTCGCGCTCCCGCGCGCCTGATCGAACGTGTTACTTGGCCTTTTCGAGGATCTCCACCAGCCGCCAGCGCTTGGTCGCTGACAACGGGCGGGTCTCCATGACGAGGACGAGGTCGCCGATTCCGGCGGTGTTAGCTTCGTCGTGCGCCTTGATTTTGGTGCTGCGACTCATGACCTTGCCGTAGAGAGGGTGCTTGACGCGGTCCTTGATCTCGACGGTGATGGTCTTGTCCATCTTGTCCGAGGTGACGTACCCGCGACGCGTCTTGCGGTACGCGCGGGAATCGGCCGTGGCCTCTGGTGTGCTCTGCTTAGTCGCCATGTCCATTCCTATTCGGCCTGCGAGGTCGGGGCGGTCCTGATGCCAAGTTCGCGCTCTCGCAGAATCGTGTAGATCCGGGAGATGTCCCGCTTGACGGCCTTGAGGCGGCCGTGGTTCTCCAATTGGCCGGTGGCCGACTGGAAGCGGAGGTTGAAGAGTTCTTCCTTCGCCTTCTTCAACTCGTCGAGGAGACGATCGTCTTCCATCCCATCGAGTTCGTCAGGCGCCAGTTCCTTGCTACCGATAGCCATCAGTTCTCACCACCCTCGCGAGTCACGAAGCGGGTTTTCATGGGCAATTTGTGCTGGGCGCGACGCAACGCCTCGCGAGCGAGCGGCTCGTCCACACCGCCGAGCTCGAAGAGCACGCGGCCGGGCTTGACGTTGGCGATCCACCACTCGGGCGAGCCCTTTCCGGAACCCATGCGGGTCTCGGCGGGCTTCTTGGTGAGCGGTCGATCGGGGTAGACGGTGATCCACACCTTTCCACCACGCTTAATGTGGCGGGTGACGGCGATACGGGCGGCCTCGATCTGCCGGTTGGTGACGTAGGCGGGCTCGATCGCCTGGATCCCGTAGTCCCCGAAGACGACGGCAGTGCCACCCGTGGCGGCGCCGGAGCGTCCGGGATGGTGCTGCTTGCGGTGCTTGACGCGACGCGGAATCAACATGGCTAGCCCTCCGTCCCGGTCTCGGGTACGGGAGTCGCTTCGGCGGGAACGGCTTCCGCCCCAGGGGCGTCCGTTGGCGCGGAGGCTCCTCTCGAGGAACCCTCCTGGCGACCACGACGCTCTCCCGAGCCTCCGGCCCCACCGCCACGGGAAGGACGCTGCGCGCGAGGGGACTTGGCTTGCTCGGCCGCGTACTCCTTCTCCGTCATGTCGCCCTTGTAGATCCACACCTTGACGCCGATCTGACCGAACGTCGTCTTGGCCTCGAAGAGACCGTAATCGATGTTCGCGCGCAGGGTGTGAAGCGGAACGCGACCCTCGCGGTAGAACTCTGAGCGCGACATCTCCGCGCCACCGAGCCGCCCCGAACACTGGACACGGATGCCCTTGGCGCCGGCGCGAAGGGCGGACTGCATGCCCTTGCGCATGGCGCGACGGAAGGAGACGCGGGAAGCGAGTTGCTCCGCGATGCCCTGGGCTACGAGTTGGGCATCCGTCTCGGCGCTCTTCACCTCGAGGATGTTCAGTTGCACCTGCTTGCCCGTGAGCTTTTCCAGGTTCGAGCGCAACTTGTCTGCCTCGGCGCCGCGACGACCGATAACGATGCCGGGGCGCGCGGTGTGGAGGTCGACACGGACACGCTCCCGTGTACGCTCAATCTCCACCTTGGAGATGCCGGCACGCTCCAGGCCCTTGGACATGAGATCGCGGATCTTGACGTCCTCGGCGATGTAGTCGCGGTACCGCTCACCCTTCTTGGTGGAATCCGCGATCCACCGCGAGCGGTGATCCGTGGTGATCCCGAGGCGGTATCCGTGCGGGTTGACCTTCTGTCCCACTAGCGGGCCCCTTCCTTGACGGCGGCCTCTTCGCTGGCCACGATGACGGTGATGTGGCTCGAGCGCTTGAGGATCCGCGCCGCGCGGCCTTGAGCCCGCGGGCGAATGCGCTTCAGCATCGGCGCTTCGTCGACGAAGATCTCCTTGATGACGAGCTCCCCCTCGACGAACCGCTCACCCGCGGCGTCGGCGGCCACGCGGGCATTTGCCACGGCGGACTCGACGAGCTTGCGAACGTTCTCCGCGACCTCTTGCTGCTGGAACTTGAGGGTCGCGATGGCGTCGACGGCCTTCTGCCCGCGGACAAGGTCGACCACGCGTCGAGCCTTCTGGGCGGTGACGCGAACGTATCGCGCCTGCGCCTTGGCTTCCATGGTTGCCATACCTTCCTGTGGTGGGGTCGTCGCGCTAGACGCGACGAGCCTTCCTGTCGTCCTTGATGTGACCCTTGAACGTGCGGGTTGGGGCGAACTCGCCTAACTTGTGCCCGACCATCGACTCGGTGACAAACACCGGGACGTGCTTGCGACCGTCGTGGACGGCAAACGTGTGACCGAGGAAGTCCGGCGTGACGACGCTCCGGCGCGACCACGTCTTGATGACGTCCTTCGTGCCGGCCTCGTTCTGACCGTCCACCTTCTTCTGAAGGTGGCCGTCAACGAACGGACCCTTTTTCAAACTCCGCGGCATCTCAGGGGCTCCTTAACGCTTCTTGCCAGTACGGCGGCGACGCACGATGAGTTTGTCGCTTTCCTTGTTGGGCTTGCGGGTGCGACCCTCGGGCTTGCCCCACGGACTGACGGGGTGGCGGCCACCGGACGTCTTGCCCTCGCCGCCGCCGTGCGGGTGATCGATCGGGTTCATGGCGACACCGCGGACGGTCGGACGCTTGCCCTTCCAGCGCATGCGGCCCGCCTTGCCCCAGTTGATGTTCGACTGCTCCGCGTTACCGACCTCGCCGACGGTCGCCCGGCAGCTCGCGTCGACGTTGCGAATCTCGCCGGAGGGCATACGGAGTTGGGCGTGCGGCCCATCCTTCGCGACGAGCTGGACCGAAGCTCCGGCGGAGCGGGCGATCTTCGCGCCACCTCCGGGCTTGATTTCGATCGCGTGGATCACGGTGCCGACGGGGATATTGCGCAAGGGAAGGTTGTTCCCCGGCTTGATGTCAGCGGACGCGCCGGCCTCGATCGCGTCGCCCTGCTTGAGGTTGTTGGGTGCGATGATGTACCGCTTCTCGCCGTCGGCGTAGTGCAAGAGGGCGATGCGTGCGGTCCGGTTGGGGTCGTACTCGATGTGCGCAACCTTCGCGGGAACACCATCCTTGTCGTGACGACGGAAATCGATGACCCGGTACGCGCGCTTGTGCCCGCCTCCCTGGTGTCGGATGGTGATCCGACCGTTCGTGTTCCGGCCTCCGGAGTTCGTCAGCGGACGCACGAGCGACTTCTCCGGCGTCGACCGTGTGATCTCCGCGAAGTCGGCGACGGACGAACCGCGACGACCCGGCGTCGTGGGCTTGTACTTGCGAGTGGCCATGTCTCGAGCGCCCCTTCTAGCTAACCCGGCCGCTGAAGACATCGATCGCTTGGCCTTCGGCCACCGTAACGATCGCGCGCTTCACGTCCTTGCGCTTGCCGACGCCCGCGCGCGTGCGCTGCGCCTTGCCTTGGCGGTTGATGGTGTTGACGGAGACAACCGTGACTCCGAAGATCTGTTCGACGGCGATCTTGATCTCCGTCTTGTTCGAACGGGGATCCACCTCGAAGGTGTACCGCCCCTCGTCCATGAGCGAGTAGCTCTTCTCCGACACGATCGGCCGGATGAGGATGTCGCGGGGATTCTTTCCTGCCGTGGTCACTTCGCTTCCTCGCCTTCCGCCGCGACGTCGGATTCCGTCGCGACCGCCTTGACCGAACCTCCGGTCGCCGGGCCAGCCAGGAACACCGCAAGGGCTCCGGTGGTGAAAACCACATCGTCGTGAATGAGCACGTCGTACGTGTTGAGTTGGTCGACCGAGAGCACATGAAGGTCGGCGACGTTTCGGAGGGAGGCGAACGCCACCTCATCGGAGCGTTCGAGCACGACGAGAGCGGAGCGCCCTTCCGTGACGACCGTGAGCGCCGCGAGGGCGGTCTTGGTGGACGGGGTTTCCCCCACGAGCCGTTCGATGACGTGCACGCGCGCCGCGCGGGCCCGATCGGAGAGCGCACCCCGGAGGGCGGCGACCTTCATCTTCTTGGGGGTGCGCTGCGAGTAGTCGCGGGGCTGGGGGCCGTGCACCGTTCCACCACCGACGAACTGCGGCGCGCGGATGGAGCCCTGGCGGGCGCGACCCGTGCCCTTCTGCTTGTACGGCTTCCTGCCGCCACCGGCCACCATGGCGCGAGTCTTCGTCGCGTGCGTTCCCTGGCGGGCCGCGGCGCGTTGGGCGACGACGACCTGGTGAATCAACGGAATGTTGGCCTCGACGCCGAATACCTCGGCCGGCAACTCGGCCGTTCCGGACTTCTTGCCGGTCGCGTCGACGACGTCAACGGTTATCGCGGTGGCCATGTCACGCCCCCTTCACTGCGGAACGAACGAGGACGGTGCCACCGCGGGGTCCGGGGATGGCCCCCTTGATGAGGAGGAGGCCCTTCTCCGTGTCCGCCGAGTGGACGATGAGGTTGAGCACGGTCTTCTGGGCGTGCCCCATGCGGCCGGCCATCTTGAGGCCCTTGAACACTCGCGACGGGGTTGAGGACGAGCCAATGGATCCTGCATGGCGGTGATTGCGGTGTGAGCCGTGGGAGGCGCTGACGCCGTGGAACCCGTGGCGCTTCATGAGCCCCGCCGTTCCCTTGCCCTTCGTCGTGCCCGTCACATCGACCGTCTGGCCCGATTGGAAGACCTCGGCAGTAATCTCTTGACCCAGGTTGAAGGATTCGGCGTTCGCCGTACGGATCTCCGCAAGGTGGAGGCGGGGAGTAACCCCGGCCTTCTCGAAGTGACCCTTGAGCGGCTTGGTGACCCTACGAGGGTCGACGGCCCCGAAGGCGAGTTGAATGGCGGAGTAGCCATCCTTCTCCGGTGTCCTGACCTGCGTGACGACATTGGTGTCCACCTGGACAACCGTCACGGGCACGACGCGACCGGCGTCGTCCCACACCTGGGTCATACCGAGCTTCGTGCCGAGCAGCGCCGTGACATCGCGCTGGGCGGTGGAAGTAGTCATGGTCAATGTCCCTCTGCGGCCCTAGAGCTTGATCTCGATGTTGACGTCTGCGGGAAGGTCGAGCCGCATGAGCGAGTCAACGGCCTTGGGCGTCGGGTCAACGATGTCGATCAGGCGCTTGTGGGTCCGCATCTCGAACTGCTCGCGGCTGTCCTTGTACTTGTGGGGGGAGCGAATCACACAGAACACGTTCTTCTCCGTCGGGAGCGGCACGGGGCCGACAACCGTGGCACCGGCGCGCGTGACCGTCTCAACGATCTTGCGAGCCGAGGAGTCGATGACCTCGTGGTCATAACTCTTCAGCCTGATGCGGATCTTCTGTCCCGCCATGGCGTGGTCCTGCCTCTCCAACGACTCAGGTGCCTCTTCCCGACCCCCGCGCTCGGGCGTGTCGCGTCTCGCGGCACGCTCAGCCCAAAACAGATGGTGGGATTCGGGTTGAGATCGAAGGTCGCCCTGTCCGGGCAACCCCGATATTCTGCCAGATTTCCGCGCCCGAAGCCAACTGGCGTCCGGCGCGGAGGTGCGGGGCCCGGTCACCCGGGCCCCGCCCCGCACTACTTGATGATCTTGGTCACCGTTCCGGAGCCGACGGTGCGGCCACCCTCACGGATCGCGAAGCCCTGACCCTGTTCGAGGGCAATGGGCTGAATGAGTTCGACCGTCATCTCGGTGGTGTCGCCGGGCATGACCATCTCCCTACCCTCGGGCAAGGTGATGACGCCGGTGACGTCCGTGGTGCGGATGTAGAACTGCGGACGGTAGTTCG
>CAZMCU010000008.1:0-3640 GCA_964564915.1 uncultured Demequinaceae bacterium
AGCTCCACCACGCGTAAGGTTTGTATAAGGACTTCGACGTCGGGAATTCTTTTTACGTCGTGAGTCGTTACCCTGGAACGATCCGACGGCCGCGATCTCGGCGCGCCACCCCGACAGAGGAGAACGAACCGTGACCACCACATGGAAGTCCACGACGGCGATCGCCGCCTTGGTGGCTCTTGGGCTCGCAGGCTGTAGCAGCGGAAGTCCGGCCGATCCCAGTTCGACCGTGGGATCCCCGTCGTCGACCGTGGGATCCCCGTCCGACACCACCGTTCTAGAATCCATCGCGTTGCACTTCGACAACACGGGCATGGCCCAATTGACCTTCGACCCACCCTTGAGCCTGACCTCGTCGGCCGCTCGGGTCGTGAATGAAGGTACCGGAGTCGAGATCCTCGCGGGGGACACCGTCACCATCAACTACACCGTGAAGAGTGGCGCGGACGGCTCGCTGCTCTACTCGACGTTCGACGCCGGGAGTCCGGAGTATGTGCCCCTCTCCGATCCGTCGTTCGATCCGGTGCTCCTGGATGTCCTCGTCGGTCACCACGTGGGTACCACGGTGATTTTCGGTACGCTCGACACGACATCGGCGGATGGGTCGTCCATCTTCCTTGCGATCACCGTTGCGGCCACCTCCACCCCGTTGGCTCGTGCGGAAGGAACGGTCGTCGCCCCCGTTGAAGGCTTGCCGGTCGTCACCCTCTCCGACGACGGTGTGCCGAGCATTGCCATTCCCGCGACCGATGCCCCAGCCGACCTGGTCTCGCAGACCCTGATCGAGGGCACCGGCCCCGTCGTCGCCGAGGGGTCGACCATCATCGCCCACTACACGGGGTGGCTGTGGGACGGCACGCAATTCGATTCCTCGTGGGACTACGGAACCCCGTTGACCATCGCTCTCACGCAGGGATACGTCATCGATGGCTGGGTCCAGGGGCTCGTCGGCAAGCCGGTTGGCAGCCAGGTACTCCTCATCATCCCGCCGAGCTTGGGGTACGGTGACACGGACCAGGGAACCATCCCCCCGGGATCCACTCTCGTCTTTGTGGTCGACATCCTCGCCGCCTTCTAACCTCAAGCGGTAGCGCGCCGTCCGCTATGCATCCACACTGGAAGCATGGCGGGGTCGACGGGCCGTAGGCAGGGGCATGGGTCCGCTCTAGCGTGGGCGACGATCCTCGTCCTAATCGGGATCACCCAGGCAATGCGGGGCGTCGTCTTTGACGCGAGCCTCTTCTTCGTTGTAGCGCTACTCCTGGTATTGGACGACGTCGGCGCGCTACGCGTCGTCCTGCCCCGCGTTCGGTGGTTCGATCCCACCGTCGTGGCGTGGGTCGCGAGTTGCGTTGGCCTTCTGCTGGTGTTCGCTCCTCGCCACGGCGCCGTCCTGGGGGCGACGATGCTCCTCTTGGGTCTCGCGGTGCTGGGGGTGGCGTGGGGGCCGCGACCGATCCTTCCCTCCGCGGTCGCGCGGGGGCACGCTCTCGGGCGCGCGATCGCCTGGTGGACCGCCGTCGTCGTGGCGACGTGCCTGTGGGAACTCGCGGCCTTCATCTGGGGGAGAGGGGGAGAGGCGGCGACCCAGGCCCACCCCGCGATCTCCGACCTCCTTGACCCCGCCCTCGATTCCCTTCCCGGCCGCTTGCTCTTCTTCGCCGCCTGGGGAGGACTGGGCGTTGCGATGCTGAAGCCGATCCTGGAGTCCAGCGGCGAGGCGGCCGCACCGTCCACGAAGCGCGTGTCACGGGGGGAGGCGACGGCGTAATGCGCACGTTCACCATCTCCCTCTACCTTGTCTTCCTCGGCGCCGCGTTCGCTCTCGCCGCGATCGCGAAGAAGCGCCCGACGGCGATCGCGCCGCTGGGGGCGGTGCTCGAGCGCGCTTTCGTCACACGTCCCGCCCGTATCGTCCTCGTCCTGTTCTGGTGGTGGCTGGGGTGGCACTTCCTCGTCGCCCGGACGGTGGACACGCCGCTCGGCTAGGTGCGGGTTCTAGATCCACTTGTTGAACAACCACATGTGGGAGAGCCAGTAGTCGTAGGGCATCCACTGGCCGATCCAGAGCGGTAGGAAGAACCCGGAGACGAGGAGGGCCGTCGCGATGAAGCCCCCCACGGCGAGACCGCCGTTCCGCGACCAGGCTCCCTCCAGCCGCGGGGGCTTGGCGATCCTCCAGAGCGCCCAGGTGAGGGTCAACATGACCCATGGGGAAAACGCGACCGAGTAGAACGTGAACATGATCCGATCGGGGTAGAGCGTCCACGGAAGCCAGCCACCCAGGGTGCCGACGATCACGGCACCAGCGAGCAGGTCGCGGCGGACGATGAGTCTGCCGAGGGCCCACACGAACGCAACCGCTCCGGCCCACCACAGGAGGGGATTGCCCAGGGCCGTGATCGCGGAGACACACTTGTCCGAACCGCAGTGCTCCCCCGCAATCGCCGCCGAGTTCGTCTTGAGCGCGCCCTGAACCTCGACGACGCAATCGTGGTCCCCACACGGTGGCTCGGTCACGGGGACCGTCGTCTTCCAGTAGTACGCCGTCGGTCGGTACTGAACGATGAAGCCCCACGCACCCGCTTGGTAGCTATGGTGAACCCCGTTCGTCGAGGTCAAGCCGGTGTGGAAGTTCCACATGTCGTGGTGGTACTCGACGAACGACCGGAGAGAATCCGGCAGCCACGTGACGCCTTCGTCGGGGTGGATTTCCGCCCAGTGCCGCATGTAGCTGGAGTCGCTCACGAACCACGATGCCCACGAACCGACGTAGGCCGCGGGTAGCAGGATGACGGTCGCCATGACCGCGGGAAGCATCGAGCGAACGATCGAGCCCAGGACAAACAACCGCACCCCGACCGCGTGGCGGTCAACGAGATCCCACACCACCGAAAGCACGAGGAACGCGAGAGCGGCGTAAAGCCCCGACCACTTGACCCCCGTCGCCAACCCGAGCGTGACGATCGCGGCCAGCCGCCACCAGCGAATGCCCCCACCGGGACCGAGCCCGGGAATCGGATCGTCCGGACCCAACCCGAGGCGCTCGCGGGCCCGTTTCGCTCGTTTCGCCAAGATGCGTCGATGTCTCCTACGGTCCAAGAGCAGCAGGCCGAAGGCGGCGACCAGGAAGAACGTCAAGAAGACATCGAGGAGCGAAGTTCGCGACGCGACGATGTGTTGGCCGTCGATCGCGAGGAAGAGGCCGGCGATACCTCCCCACAAGACGGAATGGAAGAGGTGGCGCGCGATCAGGGCGACGAGGATCACCGTGACGGTTCCGATGAGCGCCCCGGAAAACCGCCACCCGAACGGACCATTACCGAACAGCTTCATCCCGACGGCGATCATCCATTTCCCGAGCGGGGGGTGAACCACAAAGTCCGCGTGAGTATCGAGCCCCGAGAAGTCCCCGGTGACGAATGCCGAGGACGGGGGACTCCAACGCCCCTCGTAACCCAGGTGGAGAAGCGAGTACGCCCCCCGCGCGTAGTACACCTCGTCGAACACGAGATCCTTCGGTCGGCTCAAGCCGATGAAGCGCAACGCAGCAGCCAGTGCACCGACCGACGTGAGCATGATGGTGAGCCGGAACCGGTACAAGCGTTCGAGGAGCACGAGCGCTAGCCTACGACGCTGT
>CAZMCU010000008.1:3740-41626 GCA_964564915.1 uncultured Demequinaceae bacterium
CCGTGTGTCAGGCTGGGGGCATGACGGGCCGTATCCTCCTCGCCGCGACTCCCATCGGCAACGTCAGGGATGCGTCGAGCCGCCTGATCGAGGCCCTCGCGACGTCCGGCATCGTCGCAGCGGAGGACACCCGTCGCGTGCGGGACCTCGCCCGAAGGCTCGGTGTGACGATCGGTGGCAGCGTCGTCGCCCTCCACGACCACAACGAGCGGAACCGGGCGCCGGAATTGGTCCGGCGGGCCGTCGAGGGGACGACGGTGCTGCTCGTGACCGACGCCGGAATGCCCACGGTCTCCGATCCCGGATTCCGTGTGGTCGAGGCGGCCGTCGCCGCCGGGGTCGCGGTGACCGTTCTCCCCGGCCCGAGCGCCGTGCTGGCGGCACTCGCGTTGTCGGGGCTCCCGAGCGACCGGTTCTGCTTCGAGGGGTTCCCGCCGAGGGGGGGAGGGGAGCGCGCCACGTTCCTCGACGCGCTCGCGTTCGAGCGGCGCACGATGGTCTTCTTCGAGGCACCCCACCGCCTCGCCCCCTCTCTTGCTGCGATGGTCACGGCCTTCGGGGAGGGGCGTCGCGCGGCGGTAGCGAGGGAACTGACCAAGACACACGAAGAGGTCCGTCGCGGCACGCTGGAGGAGTTGGCGGCATGGGTGGACGCGTCCGAGGTTCTCGGGGAGATCGTCGTGGTGGTCGAGGGAGCCCCGGCGGGCACCCCCGACGTGGAATCCCTCGCGCGCGAGGCCCTCGATCGGGCCGCCGGAGGGGAGAGGCTCAAGGAAGCCGTGGCCGACATCGCATCCGCGACGGGGGTTCGGTCCCGCGACCTGTACGCCGCCGCCCTCACCCAGCGTCGTGCGAACGCCTAGGTGAGCCCGCAATCGGCTATCGATCGCCGTCGGTAGGATTGGGGCATGTCCCGCATCCTGTCCGCTGTCGCATGGCCGTACGCGAACGGGCCGCGGCACATCGGCCACGTCGCCGGTTTCGGTGTCCCCTCCGACGTCTTCAGCCGCTACATGCGGATGGCGGGAAACGACGTGCTGATGATCTCCGGCACCGACGAACACGGAACCCCCATCCTCGTCCAGGCGGAACAGGAGGGCGTGAGCCCGCAAGAACTCGCCGACCGGTACAACCGCGTCATCGAGGAAGACCTCACCGCGCTGGGGCTCAGTTACGACCTTTTCACGCGGACGACGACGGGGAACCACTACCGCGTCGCGCAAGCAATGTTCAAGGCGCTGTACGCCAACGGCTACATGATCGAGAAGACGACCCGTGGAGCCATCAGCCCCTCGACCGGCCGCACCCTCCCCGATCGCTACATCGAAGGCACGTGCCCGCTCTGCGGTTACGACGGCGCCCGAGGAGACCAGTGCGACAACTGCGGGAACCAGCTCGATGCCGGCGACCTGGAGAATCCGCATAGCAAGATCAACGGCGAGAAACCCGAATTCGTCGAGACCGAGCACTTCTTTCTCGACCTACCGGCACTGTCGACCCAAATCGCCGCGTGGCTTGAGTCGCGCAAGGGCTGGCGCCCGAACGTCTTGAACTTCTCGCTGAACCTCCTCGACGACATCCGACCGCGAGCGATGACGCGGGACATCGACTGGGGCATCCCGGTCCCCCTGCCCGGGTGGGAGGACAACCCCAACAAGCGCCTGTACGTGTGGTTCGACGCCGTCATCGGGTACCTGTCCAGTTCGATCGAGTGGGCGCGTCGATCGGGAGACCCCGAGGCGTGGCGCAAGTGGTGGAACGACCCCGACACCCTGTCGTACTACTTCATGGGCAAGGACAACATCACGTTCCACTCCCAGATCTGGCCGGGCGAGTTGATTGCCGCCAACGGGCGTGGCTCCAAGGGCGGCACCGTGAGCGAGTTCGGGGACCTTCAGCTTCCCACCGAGGTCGTGTCGAGCGAGTTCCTCACGATGGAGTCGAGCAAGTTTTCCTCCTCACGGGGACACGTCATCCTCGTGCGGGACATGCTGAACCGATACCAACCGGACGCCCTGCGATACTTCATCGCTGTCGCGGGCCCCGAGAGTTCCGACTCCGACTTCACGTGGGCCGAGTTCAAGAGGCGGACGAACGACGAACTCGTCGCGACGTGGGGCAACCTCGTCAACAGGACGGCGACGCTCCTGAACAAGAACCTTGGTGCTATCCCCGAGGTGGGGGCTGTGGAGCCGGTGGACACGGCCGTCCTCGAGGCTTCGGAGGCGGCGTTCGCGACGGTCGGGGGTCTCATCGCTCAGCAGCGGCAACGGCAGGCGATCTCCGAGGCGATGGGCGTGATCGCGGACGCGAACAAGTACCTCGGTGAGACTCAACCGTGGAAGCTGAAAAACACGGACCCCGCGCGGATGGCGACGGTCCTCGGGGTCGCCGCCCAACTGGTCTCGGACGCCAACACCCTCCTGGCCCCCTTCCTGCCCCACAGCGCGCAGAAAGTCCACGAAGCCCTCGGTGGCACCGGCCTGTTCTCGCCCATGCCCGTGATGAACGAGGTGGACGACCTCGACATCCCCGGACGCCGCTACCCCATCATGCAGGGTGACTACTCTTCGCTCGCCGGTACATGGAAACGTCGGACCCTTGTACCCGGTACCGAGGTTCCCCCCGCGAAGGTGATCTTCACCAAGCTCGACGACGACATCGTCGAGGCCGAGATCGCCCGGATGGCCACGGAGTAGTCGCATGACGAAGCCGGGCGAATGGCCGCCCCTACCCGAACCCCTGCCCGTTCCGATCCCGGACCACCACACGCACCTCGAGTTCCCCGCTGGCGACGAACCGCGTTCGGTCGAGAGGCGCCTTGAGGATGCCGCGGCCGTCGGGGTGGACCGGATCCTCCAGATCGGGTGCGACGTCGAGTCCGCACGGTGGACCGTGGACGCGGTCGCGACCCACCCGAAGGTCCTCGGCGGGGTTGCCCTCCACCCGAACGACGCCGCCCGCCACTCGCTCGGTACCCACACCACCGGCCTCGGGTACGACGAGGCGTTCGCCGAGATTGCCCGGCTGGCGACGAGCCCCCGGATTCGCGTCATCGGGGAAACCGGACTGGATAGCTTCCGTACCGGCCCGGAGGGGCGCGACGGGCAGGTGCAATCGTTCCGCGACCACATCGCGCTCGCCAAGGAACTCGGCCTCGTGCTCCAGATTCACGATCGCGACTCTCATGCGGACGTGATCGAGGTCCTCGAGCGGGACGGGGCACCGGAGCGCACGGTCTTCCATTGCTTCTCCGGGGACGCGGAAATGGCGCGCCTGTGCGCCGAAAACGGGTGGTACCTCTCGTTCGCGGGCAACGTCACGTTCAAGAACGCCGACGGGCTCCGCGGCGCCCTCGCCGCCGTCCCCCTCTCCTCCGTTCTCGTCGAGACCGACGCGCCCTTCCTCACCCCGCACCCGCATCGGGGTGCCCCCAACTCGTCGTACCTTCTGCCGTGGACCATGCGCGAGGTGGCGCGGGTGCTTGACGTCCCACTCGCGGAGGCGTGCGCCACGGTGTCCGCCACGGCCGACGGCCTCTACGGTCCTTGGTGACGGTTTAAGCCCCCCATCCGTTGTGCCGATAGGCCGGATGGGTCTGCCCTGACGCCTCTTCACGCCAACCGACGCAAGGAGCAGCGAGGTGATCGAGCTTCGTCTTGCTATCGCCCTTCCGGTCGCCGGGCTGTCGCTCGTCGCCGGTGTCGCCGTCGGCGCGTGGACCTCAGGGGAGGAAGAGGTCGTCGCCTCGCAATCGGGTTATGCGACGGCAGCACAGCAACCGGACATCATCCCCCCGATCGTCGCGGACAACCCGGACGTGACGATCGTCGTGGAGACCGTCGAGACGGAACTGGCCTCTGACGCGATCGAGAAGCAGGACCGCTACGTGCCACAAGGGATCAGGCGCGTCATCAGCAAGGGCGACCCCGGACGCATGTCCGTCTCCTATACCGTCACGTACGCGGACGGCGTCGAAGTGTCGCGAACCGAGATCGCGCGGTTTGTGCTGGAGGAGCCCGTCGACGATGTCGTCGCCGTTGGGACCCTCGTCGTCCCCCCTCGTCCCGCCGTCGTTCCAGGAACCAACCGTGCCATCGGTCAAGACCTCGCCGCCGATTACGGTTGGACCGGCATCGAGTGGCAGTGCCTCGACAACCTGTGGGAACGCGAGTCCAACTGGCGGCACCTCGTCGCCAACCCCTCGTCCGGTGCCTACGGCATCCCGCAGGCGCTCCCCGCCAACAAGATGGCGACGTTTGGGGCGGACTACCTGACGAATCCCGCGACGCAGATTGCTTGGGGCCTGGATTACATCTCCCACCGGTACGGAACCCCCTGCTACGCCTGGGCCTCGTGGACGTACCGCAGCCCCCACTGGTACTGACGACATGGCGCACCTGCTCGGGCCGACCGACATTCGCCTCCTATCCGAGCGCCTCGGGTTCGTTCCGTCGAAACGGTGGGGGCAGAACTTCGTCGTCGATGCCGGGACGGTGCGGCGCATCGCGAGGATCGCAGGTGTTGCGCCGGGGCAGCACGTCGTCGAGGTGGGACCCGGACTCGGGTCGCTCACGCTCGCTCTTCTCGAGGCCGGGGCGACGATCACGGCCGTCGAGGTGGATCCCCTGCTCGCTCGTGCCCTTCCGGACACCGTGGCCGAGCGCGCGCCGGACGAGCGGGCGAACCTTGCCGTCCTTGCGCTCGACGCCATGCGGCTGACCCCCGAGGCCGTCGCTGCGGCGTGGGAAACGCATCCCGTCGTCGCTCCAACCGCGCTCGTCTCCAACCTGCCGTACAACGTCGGCGTACCCGTCGTCCTCCACGCGCTCGAGACGTTCCCCGGCATCACGCGCATGCTCGTGATGATTCAGGCGGAGGTGGCCGACCGGATCGTCGCGCCTCCGGGATCGAGAACGTATGGGATTCCCTCCGCCAAGGTCGCGTGGTATGCCTCCGCGAGGCGCGCGGGGGATGTGGGGCGATCCGCGTTCTGGCCGGTGCCTCGCGTCGACAGCGCCCTCGTCCTGGTCGAACGTCGGGACCCACCGACGACCTCTGTGACGAGGGAGGAGGTGTTCGCCGTGGTCGACGCCGCGTTCGCTCAGCGAAGGAAGGGGCTTCGCGGTGCCTTGTCGGGGCTTGCGGGTTCGGCTGACGCGGCGGAACGGGCGCTTCGTGCTGCGGGGATCGACCCCCTCACGAGGGGGGAGAGGCTGGGGATCGTCGACTTTGCCCTACTCGCCGAGGCCCTTGCGCCTTTTCTCGGGGGCCCTGCATCTGGCACCGTAGGGACATGAGTCAGGAGACGGGGGATCGGACCGTCATCGTGCGAGCCCCCGCGAAGGTCAACCTCCAACTGTCGGTCGGGCCCAAGGGAGACGACGGGTATCACCCGCTCGCGACCGTCTTCCAAGCCGTTTCGCTGTGGGAGACCGTGATCGCATCGCTCCGAGACGATGGGGAGATCACCATCACCGTCGAGATCCAGCAGAACGCCGACGTACCCGAGGGAGCCATCCCCCTAGACGAGACCAACCTCGCGGTCCGGGCGGCCCGGGCGGTCGCCGAGCGGTACGGTGCCTCCTCGGGTGTTGACCTTCGAATCGTCAAGGGGGTCCCCGTCGCGGGGGGAATGGCGGGAGGCAGCGCCGACGCCGCGGCCGCGTTGGTCGCGTGTTCGGAGGTGTGGGAAGTGGGGGCCACGCGTCCGGAGCTCACAGAGTTGGCGGCGGGTCTGGGGGCGGACGTCCCTTTCTGTCTTCATGGGCATACGGCGGTGGGGTTGGGGCGGGGAGACCTGCTGACGCCAGCCATGGCGAAGGGCGAACTCGTGTGGGTGCTCGCCACCCAACGCGCGGGACTCTCGACGGCGGCGGTGTACGCGGAATTCGATCGCGCTCTCGAGGCGGGGGATCGCATTTCCCGCGACCCTCAGCTCGACGACGATCTCATGGCCGCCTTGCGTCGGGGAGACCCCGGTGGCGTCGCCGATCGCCTCTCGAATGACCTTCAGGATGCCGCCTTAGCCCTCAATCCCCACGTGGGAAGGGTGCTCGACGCCGCGAGAGAAGCGGGCGCGTTGGGGGCGGTCGTCTCCGGATCCGGTCCCACGGTCGCGGCCCTCGCTCGCTCAAGGCAACACGGGCTTGCCGTCGCCGCGGGGCTCACGGCTTCCCAGACGGCGGACGCCGTCCACGTGGCGATGGGTCCGGCATCGGGCGCGACGATCGTCGCGATCGGGGACGACTAGAGGCGAGACCCGGGGAGGGCGCCGTCCCTTCAGTCGAGGGTCGGTCGGCGCTCCAACGTGGACAGGCCGTTCCAGGCGAGGTTGACGAGATGGGCGGCAACCACTTGCTTGGGAGGCTTGCGATCTTCCGCCCACCACTGACCGGTGAGGGCCACCATCCCCACGAGCATTTGAGAGTAGATCGGGGCGACGGCGGGGTCGAGGCCTCGCCTCTTGAACTGGTCCGCGAGGATGCCCTCCACCTGGGTGGCGACGTCACCGATGAGGCTCGAGAAGGTTCCGGTCGCTTGGGCGACGGGGGAGTCTCGGGTGAGGATGCGAAATCCGTCGGGAGAATCCTCGATGTAGCCGAGGAGCGCGAGGGCCGCACGCTGGACGAGTTGTTTGGGGTGACCCTTCTCCGCGAGTGCCCCCGTGAGGGCACCGAGCAGAGACTGGACCTCGCGATCGACGATGACCGCGTACATCCCCTCCTTGCCGCCGAAGTGTTCGTAGACCACCGGCTTGGAGACGTCGGCCCTCGCCGCGATCTCCTCGACCGATGTGCCTTCGAATCCTTTTTGCGCAAGGATGGTTCGACCGACGGCAAGCAACTGCTCCCGACGGTCGTGGGCGGTCATGCGCGACCTCGGGGGTCGCTTGGGTTCCTTCGTCACCCCCCCAGTGTGCCGTGTATCCTGACTCACTGTTCCCACGGGCCGTTCGGCCCCTTTATTCCGCCCTGGTGTAATGGCAGCATGCAGGCCTTTGGAGCCTTGCGGTTCAGGTTCGAATCCTGAGGGCGGAGCCCCTTGGTGGTTTCCCGAACCCCGATAGACTAGGCGCGCGGGGTCCCGCCCGTGAGACCGCAAGCAAGGGAGTCCCTTGACAGACGAGCGACCGGCCGCGGTGGTAATCCTGGCCGCTGGCGCGGGGACGCGCATGAGGTCGGCCACACCCAAAGTCCTTCACACCATCGGCGGGCGCACCCTGATCCACCACGCGGTCGACGCCGCGACGGGACTGAAACCGGTTCGCACCGTCGCGGTCATCCGGCATGGTCGCGACGCCGTCGCGGCGCACCTCCAGCACATCGCCCCCGGAGTGCTCATCGCCGATCAGGACGACGTGCCGGGAACCGGCCGAGCGGTCGCGTGCGCGCTGGAGGCCCTTGACGCCGACGCGGGAGGGCCGATCGAGGGAACCGTCATCGTCACGTCGGGCGACGTCCCCCTCGTTGACACCGCGATCCTGGCCGCGCTCGCCGACACGCACGTCGCTGGTGGCCGCGAGGCGACCCTTCTCACCGCGATCGTTCCCGACCCCGGGGGGTACGGGCGCGTCGTACGCTCGCCCGACACGGGCGAGGTTCTCCAGATCGTCGAGGAGGGAGACGCGTCCGATGACGAGCGGGCGATCACCGAGATCAACGCCGGACTCTATGCCTTCTCCGCCGCCGCCTTACGCGACGCCCTTGCGCGCATCGGCCGCGACAACAGTCAGGGAGAGATGTATCTGACGGACGTCGTCGCAGAGGTTCGCGCCGCGGGTGGCCACGTGGGCGCGATTGTCTGCGAGGATGCCCAGGCCGTCGAGGGGGTGAACGATCGCGAGCAACTCGCGCGGGCGGGTGCGGCGCTCAACGCCCGGATTCTTCAGCGGTGGATGGCGGAAGGCGTGACGATCGTCGACCCCGCGACCACCTGGGTCGATGTAGATGTGACACTCAACGCCGACGTCACGCTCCTTCCCGGGACCCACCTCGCTGGTCACACCACGGCGGCGGCCGGCGCGTCGATCGGACCGGACACGAGCCTTAAGGACGTTGAAGTCGGCGAGGGTGCCACGGTCGTGAGAACCCACGGCTCCGACGCCGTCATCGGTGCGGGCGCCAACGTCGGCCCGTTCTCGTACCTGCGACCGGGCACCGTTCTGGGCGAAGGCGGCAAGATCGGAGCCTTCGTCGAGACGAAGAATTCTCGAATCGGGAACGGTTCCAAGGTGCCTCACCTCGCCTACGTTGGCGATGCGACGATCGGCGAGGGATCGAACATTGGGGCGGGCACCATCGTCGCCAACTACGACGGCGTGAACAAGCACGCGACCGTGGTGGGGGATCACGTTCGCATCGGTTCGAACAGCATCCTGGTGGCGCCGGTGAGCATCGGGGATGGCGCCTACTCTGGGGCGGGGACGACCGTCCGCAAGGATGTGCCCGCCGGGGCGCTCGCGGTCAATCCGGCCCCCCAGGAGAATCGGGAGGGCTGGGTGACCGAGCATCGCCCGGGGACGGCTTCCGCGGAGGCGGCACAGCGAGCACCATCGGGTGAGAAATCGGGCGAGAAGACGACAGGAGAGGACGGAAGCCATGGCGTCGAAAAGGAGTGAGGGTCGGCTCGCGCTCGTCTCGGGGCGGGCACACCCTGACCTGGCGGCAGCGGTCGCGGAGTCGCTCGGCATCGAGCAGGTGCCGACGGAGACGTTCACGTTCGCCAATGGGGAACTCTACGTGCGGTATGGCGAGAGCGTTCGGGGAGCAGACGCGTTCGTCCTCCAGTCACACGCGAACCCCATCAACCGCTCCATCATGGAGCACCTCCTGATGTGCGACGCCCTCAAGCGGGCGTCGGCGGCGAGGATCACCGTGGTCACGCCCTGCTATGGCTATTCGCGTCAGGACAAGAAGCACCGCGGTCGAGAGCCCATCTCCGCCCGCCTCATGGCGGACCTCTTCAAGACCGCTGGCGCGGATCGCATCATGGCCGTCGACCTTCACACCGCCCAGATTCAGGGCTTCTTCGATGGTCCGGTGGATCACCTATGGGCCACGCCCATCCTCGCGGCCTACGTTCGCACGCGCGTGGCACCGAACAACCTCACCATCGTGTCGCCTGACGCTGGACGTGTGCGCCTCGCCGACCAATGGTCCGACCACCTGGGGGCGCCGCTTGCCATCATCCACAAGAGGCGTGATGCTCGCGTACCCAACGAGGCGAAGGTGCACGAGCTCGTCGGTGAGGTCGAAGGGCGGACCTGTGTCATCGTCGACGACATGATCGACACCGGAGGAACGATTGTTCAGGCGGCCGATGCCCTCTTTGACAACGGCGCGAAGAGCGTCATCGTCGCGGCCACGCACGGGATGCTCTCCGGTCCGGCGGTCGAGCGGCTGCGCGAGTCGCGGATCTCCGAAATCATCGTCACGGACACCTTGCCCATCGCGGAGGACAAGCGGTGGGACGGTCTCACGGTGCTGTCGATCGCCCCGCTCGTCGCCCGCGCGATTCAGGAGGTCTTCGACGACGGCTCGGTCACGAGCCTCTTCGACGGCAACGCTTAGTCTCGAAGGGCCCGCTTTCTAGCACCAGGCGCGACCGGAGTACGCCCCGTTGAGGTACACGACGAGCTCGCCGGAGACCGGAGTTTGGTACGCGATGAGGGCGGGTGCACCGAGGAACGCGGTTTCCGACACGGGGGTAACGTCGAACATCTCCTGGGCCTGCACGTACGCCTCATACATCGGCTCGACGAGCGGGTTGTCCACCGTTGGAACGTAGAGGGTCTCGCCTCGCGCCGAGGTTCCCGCGACGACCCAGTCCGATGGCGCGGTGCCGACGACGATGGTGTTGTGGTCGCTGTCGTGCTCCCCGCATCCAACGTCCATGAGGTCAACGAGACGAGCCGTCTCCCCGTCCTCCGCGACCGTGTTGGGAACGTGCCACGTGATGTCCTCGAGCGAGCCTATGGGGTTGTACATGACGGGAATGTACATGCCGTATGGGGTCGTGAGGACGTAGTAGAGATCCGAGTACGAAAGACCCGCGGGTGCGGTGACGGAGTATGGGCCGGACCAAATCCAGTCCGTGGGAACGACGATCCGCGTGATCTGGTATTCCCCGACGGTCTCGACGACGGTGCCAGACGGGAGTTCCGTGGCGCCCATCCCGGGAGCCTCGAAGCTTCCGTGGTCGTATTGCGGAACGATAAGCGGTTCTCCCGACGGAAGGACGATCTGTGAGGGAAGGGCGAGCGAGTCGTAGTACACGGTCGTGTTCTTGGGGACATCGATGAAGTCGTCCCAGAGGATGGTCGTGGCGGGGTCGTCTTTCGCGGAGGGGAAGGCAATCCATTCGTAGTCTCCGGTGGCGTCACGCTCAAAGAAGTTGGCTACGGTAACCGACTGGAATCCAACGATCGTTCGGTCTGCCCGTGTGCCCAGTTCGAACCACTGGGTCCACCCCCCTTGGTCCAAATAGTCGTCCCCCACGGCCCACGGCGGGGCCGCAATCGCGACGGGGGTCGTGAACCACGTCTCGCCCGTCTGGGGATGCTCGATCCGGTCGAGGGCCTCGGCGTCCGACATCGTGGCGTCGCGACGGTCGAAGGACGGGGCCGTCGCTGTCGCGGAGGCGCTGGGAGAGACCGACATGCTCTCGCTGGGGGAGGCAGCTGGTTCTTCGCTTGTTGAGCACCCGGTAAGAAGGACGACCGCCAGTCCCGCCAAGCCTAACGTCACGCGCATCCCCATCGCACCCATGGGTGCCTCCCTTGTTCGGCCTGCTACTCCCTTAACCTTAGCGAGCCATATGCGCAACGTCAGGGTTGTAGACTATGGAAGTTCCTCGGCGAGGGAGGCCTTGCGGCCACCGTCATCGACGCGGTCGTGTTGCACGGCTGCCTCGCCGTGACCACGACCCGACCGCATCAGAGGAGAACCAGAATGTCCGACCAACTCACCCTCGCCGCCGAGCCTCGAACCGAGTTCGGCAAGGGGGCTTCGCGCCGCGTCCGCGCCGCGGGGATGATTCCCGCTGTCCTCTACGGCCACGGCATGGATCCTCTCCACATCGTGCTTCCCGGCCGCGCGACGGGAGTGGCCCTCAAACACCAGAACGCGCTGCTCTCCATCGTGCTGGACAAGACGACGCACATGGCGATCGTCAAGGACGTCCAGCGTGACCCGGTGCATCAGATCATCGAGCACATCGACCTTCTCGCGGTCCAGAAGGGCGAGAAGCTGTCGGTTCACGTGCCGATCCACCTCATCGGCGAATCCATCTCCGGGACCATTCACTTGCTCGAGGTGGCCGCGCTCCACGTCTCGGCCGAGGCGACTCACTTGCCCGAATCCGTCGAGGTGTCCATCGAGGACCTCGTCGACGGCGACCGCATCCACGCCAGTGACATCGCCCTCCCTGAGGGCGTCGAACTTCTCACGCCCCCGGACGCGCTCGTCGTGTCGATCACCATCCCGACCCGCATGGTCGAGATCGTTGAGGAGGAGATCGAGGAGGAGACCCCGGCTGAGGGTGAAGAAGAAGCCGCGGAGGACGAGGCCCCCGCGGAGGACGAATAGCGAGGGAGCAGCGATACCATGGCCGTCCTCGTGGTCGGACTGGGCAATCCCGGTCCCGAGTACGCGGAGACGCGCCACAACATCGGCCAGGCGGTCGTGGGGGAGTTGCTGCGTCGTTCGGGCGCGACCTTGAAATCCCACAAGGGCATCGCGCGTGCCGTAAGCGTCAGATTCGCCCTGCCGGGGTCCGACAGGAAAGTGCTCGCCGTCCTAGCCATCCCCACGAGCTACATGAACCTCAGCGGCGGGCCGGTGGCGTCCCTTGCGCGATACCACAAGGTCGCGCCGGAGGACGTCATCGTCATCCACGACGACATCGACCTTCCGTTTGGGGCGGTGCGGCTCAAGAGGGGTGGGGGAGAGGGTGGCCATAACGGCCTCAAGGACGTGACGCGGGCTCTCACGACCCCGGAGTACGTGCGCGTCCGGATCGGGGTCGGGAGGCCCCCCGGCCGCATGGAGGCCTCGGACTACGTGTTGCGCCCCTTTTCCACCGCGGAACGGAAGGGCGTGCCCATGCTCGTGGACGTGGCGGCCGACGCGGTCGAGTCGATCGTCACGGACGGCCTTGAGGTCGCTCAACAACGATTCCACACCGCCGATTGACGTGCCGTCCTTGGCTCAGCCCCCGCTCGCGGCGCTTCTCGACGCGCTGCGCGATGACGCGGTTCTCCGGGAGGCCGACCCTTCGGCGGGCCACGTAACCGCCGCGACCGCGGCGGCACCAGCGCTCGTCGCGCTCTCGGTTCCGTCGGCGGGCGCCGGTTCCGTCACGCTCGTCATCACGGCGACGGGACGCGACGCCGAGGCGTTCGCGGACGCGCTCGGCGCGTACCTCGGTCCCGAGCGCATTGCTGTCTTCCCCTCGTGGGAAACCCTCCCGCACGAGCGACTCTCCCCTCGGGTGGACACGGTCGCCCGCCGCGTCGCGACCCTCCGGCGCATCGTGCATCCCGCGCAGGTCGGGCAAGAGGCGGGCCTCCCCCCGCTCGCGGTGGTCGTCGCTCCCATTCGAGCCGTCATCCAACCGTTCGCGGCCGGGCTCGCGGACCTCACCCCCGTGACCGTTCGGGTGGGCGACCGTCTCGATTTAACCGACCTCGCCGGAAAGCTCGCCGCCTCCGGTTACCTCAGGGTGGACATGGTCGAGGGAAGGGGGGAGTTCGCCGTGCGCGGTGGGATTGTGGACGTCTTCGCACCGACGGACGCCCACCCCGTCAGGGTCGAGTTCTTGGGGGATGAGGTGGAGTCCGTGCGCTCGTTCGGTGTCGCGGACCAGCGCTCGCTCGATGCGGTGGGTCGCCTCTGGGCGCCCGCGTGTCGCGAGTTGCTCCTCACCGACTCCGTACGGGCCCGCGCGGCTTCCCTCGTCGACTCGGTCCCCTCCGCCGCCGACCTGTTGGCGCGGGTCGCAAACGGCGTTGCGACGGAGGGAATGGAGAGCCTCCTGCCCGTCCTGGCCGACTCGCTCACGTCGCTCATCGACCAGATTCCGGCAGGCACGCGTGTGATCGAAATCGAACCGGAACGTTTGGCGCGGCGCGAAGAGGACCTGGTGAAGACCGCGGCCGAGTTCCTGGCCGCTGCGTGGTCGTCCGCGACGGATGGGCGAGAGGCGCCCATCGACCTCTCTTCCGGATCGTTCCGGCGGCTTGAGGACTTGCGCGAAAAGGGCACAGCGCGCGGACTGGGCTGGGGCAGCGTCGGCCCGTTTGGCCTCGAGGGGGCGATGGCGACGGGGATCGGTGCCGTCGATGAGCATCGGGGTCAGGTGGAACGGGCGCTCGACGACGTGAAGAAGCGGCTTTCCGAGGGATGGAAGGTCGTGGTCCTCGCCTCCGGTCAGGGGAGTGCCGAGCGGCTCGTCGAGCGCTTCGGTGAGGAGGACATCCCCGCGCGGGTGCAGGAGGCGTACGAACCCTTAGAAAGGGTCGCGTCCGTCGTCCCCCATATGCCGGGAGCGGGCTGGAGCGCGCCCGGTGCCCACGTCCTCGTCTTGTCGGAGTCCGACCTGACGGGGCGGGCCGCGCCCATCGCTCAGACGGGGAGGGTGCCGTCCCGACGCAAGGCGGTCGTGGACCCCATGTCGCTCCGGCCGGGCGACTACGTGGTCCACGAGCAGCACGGCATCGGTCGCTTTGTGGAGCTCGCGCGGCGGACCGTCCGCGGTGTGGAACGCGAGTACCTCGTCATCGAATATGCGCCCTCCCGCAGGGGGCTCCCCGGGGACCGGCTCTCCGTTCCCACCGATCACCTCGACCGCGTGAGCAAGTACGTCGGAGGGGAGACGCCCGCGCTCAACAAGATGGGCGGCGCCGATTGGGAGCGGGCGAAGGGGCAGGCCAGGAGGGCGGTCAAGGAGATCGCGGCGGAACTCATCCGGCTCTATAGCGCGCGCATGGCGACGGAGGGGCACGCGTTCGGTCCCGACACGCCATGGCAACGCGAGATGGAGGACGCGTTCCCCTACGTCGAGACCCCGGACCAACTCGTCACGATCGACGAGGTCAAGGCCGACATGGAGAAGGCCGTGCCGATGGATCGCCTCGTCTGCGGCGACGTGGGCTTTGGGAAGACGGAGATCGCGGTGAGGGCGGCGTTCAAGGCCGTCCAGGATGGCCTACAAGTCGCGGTCCTCGTCCCGACAACGCTCCTGGTGAAGCAACACGTCGACACGTTCTCGGGCAGGCTCGCCCAGTTCCCCGTGCGGGTCGCCGCCCTCTCGCGTTTCCAGACGGACAAGGAGGCGCGCGAGGTGGTCGAGGGCCTCGTGGACGGAACCATCGACATCGTCATCGGAACCCACCGGCTCATCACGGGCCACGTGCGATTCAAGAGGCTGGGGCTCGTTGTCATCGACGAGGAGCAGCGGTTCGGCGTGGAACACAAGGAGACGCTCAAGGCGATGCGGACCAACGTCGACGTCCTCTCGATGTCGGCCACGCCCATCCCCCGCACGCTGGAGATGGCGGTGACGGGGATCCGGGAACTCTCCACCCTCGCGACACCGCCGGAGGAGAGACTTCCCATCCTCACCTACGTCGGTCCTCATGAGGACGCTCAGATCGCGGCCGCCATTCGGCGGGAACTGCTGCGCGACGGTCAAGTGTTCTTTATCCACAACTCGGTGGCGACGATCGACCGGACGGCCGCACGGCTCGCCGATCTCGTCCCCGAGGCCAGGATCGCCGTCGCGCATGGCCAGATGAGCGAGCATCAACTGGAGAACGTCATCGTCGACTACTACGAACGGCGATCCGACGTGCTCGTCTGCACCACGATCGTCGAGACGGGATTGGACATCCCCAACGCCAACACGCTCATCGTCGAGCGGTCGGACCAGTTTGGGCTGAGCCAACTCCACCAACTCCGCGGTCGCGTGGGCCGAGGCCGCGAGCGCGCGTACGCCTACTTCCTCTATCCGGCGGATCGGACCATGACGGAGCTTGCCCACGATCGGCTCCAGACGATCGCGGCACAGACCGACCTGGGTTCGGGCACGGCCGTCGCGATGAAGGACCTGGAAATCCGCGGTGCGGGAAACCTGCTAGGGGCCGAGCAGTCCGGTCACATCGAGGGCGTGGGATTCGACCTCTACCTGAGGATGGTGGGCGAGGCGGTGCAGGGGTTCAGGGGTGGTGTCGTCGAGGAGACGCCTCCGGCGACCATCGACCTGCCCATCGACGCGCACGTGCCCCCCGCCTACATCGCCCACGAGAGGCTCCGACTCGAGGCGTACCGCAAGATCGCTGACGCGGGAGATCCGGAGGCGCTCACGGCGGTCGAGGAGGAACTCCGCGACCGTTACGGTGAGCCTCCCGACGTGGTCCGCAACCTGTTCGCCATCGCGCGACTGCGGCTCGATTTGGCTACCGCGGGAATCCGCGATGTCGTCGCACAAGGGAGGTACGTGCGGTTCGCTCCCGTCGACCTCGCCGACAGCGCGGCCCTGAGGGTGCGTCGACTGTTCCCGGGGACACTCATCAAGCCGCCCGTTCGCCAGATCCTCGTGCCCTCGCCCACGACCGCCCGCGTCGGGGGACACCCCCTGGTGGGACCTCCCGTACTCGACTGGGTGCGCTCCGTCTTCCGTGCCGTTTCCGGAGATTAGGATGGCGACATGACTCACTTGCGACCGTGGCCGCTTGCCGTCGTCGGGGCCCTCGCGCTCGTCCTGACCGGATGCGCCGTCCCCGGGGGAGGCTCACCGAGCGTCGCCGCGATCTATCGGGATCGCGTTATTACCACCGCGGACGTCGACGACCTCTTCGTCACCCTTGACGCGTTGGGTTCACAGCCCGACCCGGGGCAGGACCTCACGCTCCTCCTCATCGGACAAGAAGCGGTGACCATCGCGGAGTCCCTCGGCGTGAGCATTTCCGACGACATCGCGCGTCAGGACGCTCTCATGTGGATGTACGTGGAGGGGAGCGACCTGGCGGAGCCGACCCCCGCCATGCTTGAGGTGACCCGCGAGGTTCTCGCGATCGCCGTCATCGCCAGCGACCCCCAGGGAAGCGTTGCCCTCATGAACCTGGTCCAGGATGTGCAAGCGAACACGGTCGCGAACCCCCGATACGGAACGTTCACCTTGGACAACTTCTCCTCATCCATTCAGGACATTTCCGATTTCCTGATGCAAGGGGGTTCCAGTCTTGGTCCGGCCGAGTTCATCGCGTTTATGGATGTCGATGGCTTTTCCACGGGGGCACGACCGGAGTGGATGCCGGGTGGCTGATGGTCTCCAGCGCCTCGTCGAGGTGATGGACCGGCTTCGGTCCCCCGGCGGATGCCCCTGGGACGCGGAGCAGACGCACGAGTCGTTGGCGCGCCACGCGATCGAGGAGACGTACGAACTCGTCGAGGCAATCGAATGCGGCACGCGAGCGGACCTGCGAGAAGAGCTGGGTGACGTCCTCCTTCAGGTGGTGTTTCACGCGCGGGTCGCGCAAGAGCACCCCACCGACGCTTTCGACCTCGACGAGGTCGCCGGCCTGGTCGCCGACAAGTTGGTCGAGCGTCACCCGCACGTGTTTGGCGACACTACGGTGTCCGGTGTTGACGAGGTGCACGAGCACTGGGAGAGGATCAAGGCGGAGTCGAAGGCGCGGGGATCGATCCTCGATGGCATTCCGACGGCTCTCCCCGCCTTGGCTCGCGCCCAGAAGGTGCTTTCCCGCGTTCGCCGCGCGGGACTGGACGTCCGGGGGCCCGCCGGGGTGGGCGTGGGGCAGGCCCTTCTGGATGCGGTCGCGCGAGCGGAGGCGGAGGGGGTCGATGCCGAGGGGGAGTTGCGGGCGGCGACCCGAGCGATCGAGGACGCGATCCGTGAGGCCGAAGCATAGGACTTCCGTCTGGCCCGTCTTGACGGCCGGTGGATAGACTCGTTGAGGATCATCCCAACAAGTCAAGGAGCAACATGGCCACCATTGAGGCCGTCGGCGCGCGCGAGATTCTCGATTCGCGCGGCAATCCAACAGTTGAGGTCGAGGTCGCCCTTGAGGATGGCACGTTCGCGCGTGCCGGTATCCCCTCGGGTGCATCGACCGGTATTTTCGAGGCGGTCGAGCTTCGCGACGGCGACGCAACCCGCTACCAGGGCAAGGGCGTGCTCAAGGCCGTCGATGCCGTTATCGACCAACTCGCCCCCGCCGTCGTCGGTCTCGACGCGGCAGACCAGCGTCTCGTCGACCAGACGATGATCGACCTGGACGGGACCCCCAACAAGGCGAAGTTTGGCGCCAACGCGATCCTCGGAGTGTCGCTTGCGGTTGCGAGGGCGGCTGCGGATAGCGCCGACCTTCCGCTCTACAAGTACATCGGAGGCGCGAACGCCCACATCCTTCCCGTCCCGATGATGAACATCCTCAACGGTGGGTCCCACGCGGACTCCAACGTCGACATCCAGGAGTTCATGATCGCCCCCATCGGCGCCCCGACGGTCCGCGAGGCCATTCGCTGGAACTCCGAGGTGTACCACAACCTCAAGTCCGTGCTGAAGTCCAAGGGTCTCGCCACGGGGCTCGGGGATGAGGGAGGTTTCGCCCCAAACCTCGCCTCCAACCGCGAGGCGCTCGATCTGATCGTGTCCGCGATCGAGAAGGCCGGATACAAGCCCGGCAAGGACATCTCGCTCGCGCTCGACGTCGCGGCATCGGCCTTCTTCAAGGACGGAAAGTACACGTTCGAGGGTGGGACCAAGACCCCGGCGGACCTCATCGCGTTCTACCAGCAGCTCGTGAAGGACTACCCGCTCATCTCCATCGAGGACCCGCTCGATGAGGAGGATTGGAAGAACTGGGCCATCATGATGGAAGCCATGGGCGAGGGAACCCAGATCGTCGGCGACGACATCTTTGTCACCAACCCCGTCCGCATCGCTCGGGGCATCGCCGAGAAGACGGCGAATTCGCTCCTCGTCAAGCTCAACCAGATCGGTAGCGTCTCCGAGACGCAGGACGCCGTGACGATGGCCGCTCGCGCTGGCTTCACGGCGATGGTGTCCCACCGCTCCGGTGAGACCGAAGACACGTCGATCGCGGACCTGGCCGTTGCGTATGGCATGGGTCAACTCAAGACGGGGGCCCCCGCCCGTGGCGAACGCATCGCGAAGTACAACCAGCTCATGCGCATCGAGGAGGAACTCGAGGAGGCCGCCGTCTACGCCGGTCGCTCGGCATTCCCCAAGCTCGGAGCCTAGAACCCCGACTCGCTGCCCCGGCAGCCAGTCTCCGGCGCGGTGCGCCGGGACAATGGAGGGCGTGACCGCCCCCACCCGTCCCGGCGTGCCGCGCTCGCGTTCCGTTTGACAGAACCCCCTACCTCCGCCACGATGGTCGCGAAGCATCGGCGCTCGCATGCTTGGGGGAATTCGCGATGAGAAAGTTCTCAACCGCGTTGGTCTGTTTCGCGATGGCCGTGTTCATGTCGCCGCCCGCGCTCTCCGCACCGCCACTCGAGTCCAGTCCCGCGGTCGCCCCCAGTCGCTCCTTAGCGGCCGCTGAACCGGGCGATGACTATTCGTCTGGGGCGCTTCTTGAGCATGACGGGGACAACGAAGACAACCCGCACAACGGCTGTTACGACAACCAGTTGGGCGGAGGTACCCCCTGGGCATACGTCGATGATGAACGTGTCGACCTGCCCTTCGCGGTCCAGTCGGACGGACAGTACTGGTACGACATTTGGATCTCTCCCCAGGGTGCGCTCGCTCACGACCAGGGGAGTCTTATCGCTCCTGAGATGGACATGGAAGACGTAGACCTTATTCGATCGTCGGAGATCTACGCACCGATGTTGGGGGGATATTCTATCTATGGCTGGTTTGATGAGGAAGATCACCTTTCACCCACCTTCGGTCAGCACCTTTCAACGGTCTACTACGGGTTCACCTGGTATGGAAACCACGACGAGGGCTACCACAAGGCCCTCTGTGTAACCTGGCTAGATATGGTGCCAAGGGTGCTCGTCGGGTCACCGGAGTGGGTGGCAATCCCTGGAGATCCCGCTGGGGGTTACTGGACACAAGAGATCGATTGGGATCCGACCCGGCGCAACTCATTCCAGATGCTGCTCGTTGATCGCAACGAGACGGGGCCGGGAAACTTTGACATCGTCTACAACTACGACACCGTCCAATGGCAAGTCGAGCAGTCTGGCCCTGACCTTTCCACCGGAGAGCCTTATTTCAATTTCCTTGAGGCGGGGTGGTCGCTCGGAATACCTTCCTACGGGGCCGAGTTTGCGTGGAGGGGATTAGTTGAGGGGCTTGTCGGAGACGATGGCGAAGTTCTATTAGAGCCCGAATTCCCATTCCTCGAGGATCACTGGTTCCCTCAACACGACGCGTGGGGCGTCCACGATACGTTCCTCAACAGTTCGCCTACCGGGCTCGCCGTAACGAGTACCAATTCCGACCAAGTAGGGCGTCACGTCTTCGAAATCAGGAGGCCTCCGATGCTTCTGTGGCGTGGCGATTGGACCCACGGAGGCCCACAGTACGTAGCGCTCGGGGACTCGTTCCAGAGCGGTGAAGGCACGGAATATAGGAACGGAGGAGAATTCCTTCCCGGAACGGACGAAACGGAGGACTACCTCAACAGCGACGGCTACTTTGTGGAGCGCCCACGCAACCAGTGTCACCGTTCGGACAAGGCGTATCCCGTGTTGCTGAACGGTTGGATCCCGGAGGACATGTCCGTCACGCTCGATTTCTGGGCCTGCAAAGACATGTATATCGATGACTTGACCGAGAGCGAAAGGGACTATTACGGTCCTCCGTGGACTGACCCTGAGAAGCCCTCATCCTTCGTCGGGCGAATCGATGACGGATCGATGTCATCTCTTGACCGACTTGGAGATGAAACGTGGCTCGTGACCATCGGAATCGGAGGCAATGACATCGGCTTCGCGAAAGTCCTCAGCGATTGTGCTGCGGGGAATCACTGGAATGGATGGGCGACGTGCTTCCGGCCTGGCATTGTAGACGAGACTTACGAACTGATCAGTGATCAGTCCGAACCCCTCGAAGAGTTGTATGGCGAAATCCGCGATAGGGCTGATAACGCGGCGGTCTTCGTTCTTGGCTATCCACGTTTCTTCGCCACCGAGGAGGAGGTCGATGCTTGCTGGGCGGACTACGAGGCGACGTGGACGATTCCCCGGGACTGGGATATTGACTACTGGTTGAACCTTGGTGATTACTACACCGATGAAGGCACCTGGATTCATCGCCCCGGAGACCCGGCCTATCTACCCCCAGGAGCCGACCCGGATCTTGATTATGGCCCGGACACCATTCAGGCCCAAACAGAGTGTCGATGGCTTGAGGACAGTACCTCAGGAATCAATCGGGTTGAGCAACTCTTCATCAATGATGGGGTCGAGAAACTAAACGATGTCATTCGAGAGGCCGCCCACGGTCTGGCGTTCTATGTCGACATCGAAGATGTGGGCTACGGGCGGGAGATCGGTAGTTGCTATGACTCGTCGAAATGGTTTATGAACGGCGTAGCACATGAACAGTCGTTTCACCCGAACGCACTTGGGCACGAACTGATCGCGAAGGAGTTCCTGCGGCAGTTGGTCGAGCCTCGGTACGGGCAGACCCCGCTCATCAACCCGGGCGAACAGAAGCAATACATCTACAACGTCATCGGGGGTAGCGGTACGAAATTGCACGTTTCGGGGTTCTGGCCTGGCTCCGATGTGGTTCTCACGTTGACCTCTCCCAGCGGAGTCGAATACACGCGAACCTCCGTGCCGCCTGGCTCAACCCGGATCACCCGTTCTTTGCTGGAGTACATCGAAGTTTCGGACCCGGAACCGGGCGACTGGACCATCACGGCCTATGGTGCTGACATCGCCCCCGGGGGCGAGTCCTTCCTTCTTGACATCGAATTCGAACCGTCTCCCAACGAACTACCGGTGGGGGAAATCCAGATGGATCGCCAGGGTTCGACGGTCACCTTCTCTGCTCCCGGCAGTGTCGACCCCGATGGAACGATCGTCGAGTACTGGTGGGATTTGGGCGACGGGACGTTGGTGACCGCTCCTGAGGTGACCCACACGTACGCCAGCGCCGGTACCTATCGAGTGGGTTTGATTCTCACCGATGATCGTGGTGGAGAAGGATTCGTCTTCGCCGATAGCCCCGTCGTGATTTCCGAGCCCGCAACCACCGGATCGGGTGGCACGGATGCTGGGACGGGCTCGGAGCCGGAACCGTCCATATCGGGAGAACCGCAGCCGACGCCGAGTTCGGGAACGGACATTGGTCCCACCCCTGAGCCGAGCCCCAGTCCCAGTGTGATCGCGGGTGGGTCAACAAAGCCGGGTTCTGGAATGGGGCTGTGGTGGATGGTGGTGACGCTCGCGGTGGTGTTCGCCATCGGCCTGGGTGGACTATGGCATCGTCAGCGCTTCCCTCGCGCCTAGGGGACGGAGTCTCATCGGCGTTCCCCAAGCTCGGAGCCTAGAACCCCGACTCGCTGCCCCGGCAGCCAGTCTCCGGCGCGGTGCGCCGGGACAATGGAGGGCGTGACCGCCCCCACCCGTCCCGGCGTGCCGCGCTCGCGTTTGGTGGCCGTCCCACCCCCGACGCGGGGTGAGCCGACGGGTCCGCCCGTGCCTCCCCGCGTCGAGAAGCGCGACCCGCCCAGCACCCCCGGCGGTTCCGGGAGGCCCGGTCGCCCGACCGTCTCCTGGCGCGTCGTCGTCCTCATGGTCGTCCTCACGCTCGCCCTCGCCGTCATCCTTCCCTCCCTGCGCGCCTACTCTCGGCAGCGCGATCGCCTGATCGAGTTGAGGGCCGAGGTGGCCGCGGCCCGCACGGAAGTGAGCGGGCTCGAGGCGGAGTTGGCGCGGTGGGACGATCCCCGATATGTGATCGCGCAGGCACGGGAGCGACTCTCCTACGTGATGCCGGGGGAGACCCCCTACCGCGTGATCGACCCGGAGACGGTGACCGGCAGCCCTCAGCAGCCGGACACCTCGGTAGCGCCGACCACGACGGACGCGAGGCCCTGGTACGTCATCCTCTGGGGGACCCTCGAGAATCCGGGTAGCGAGTGACGGTGCGCCAACCTTCGACCGTGTCGGACACCGACCTCGAGATCCTCCGCCGGCAGTTGGGGCGCGAACCCCGCGGGGTCGTCGCGATCGCGGCGCGCTGCGCGTGCGGAAACCCCATTGTCGTGACGACGGCACCGCGGCTCGACGACGGCACCCCCTTCCCGACCGTGTACTACCTCACCCACCCCGGTGCCGTTGCGGCTGTCTCTCGACTCGAAGCCGCCGGGGTCATGAAGGAGATGAACGTTCGGCTTCGGCAGGATCCGGTGCTCGCCGCCGCGCATCGCGCCGCCCACGAGGCGTACATCGCTGCGCGCAACGCCATCGGCGAGGTCGAGGAGATCGCGGGGGTCAGCGCGGGAGGCATGCCCGATCGTGTCAAGTGCCTCCACGTGCTCGTCGCCCACGCGCTCGCGGAGGGTCCCGGCGTCAACCCCCTCGGAGACGAGGCCCTGGCGGCAATCGCCGACCACTGGAGGCCGGACCGCTGCACGTGCACGGATGTGGCCGACTGACCTCGACGCGCGTCGGGGTGCGCGGCTCTCGCGATTACGCTTGCCCCATGCCTCGTGTTGCCGCCATCGATTGCGGGACGAACTCCCTCCGCCTGCTCGTCGCGGACGTCGACCCGGCGAGGGGTGTGCTGACCGATGTCGAACGGGAGATGGTCGTGGTGAGGCTCGGCCAGGGGGTCGACCGGACGGGCAGGCTGGCGGACGACGCGCTCGAGCGGGCGTTCGAGACGACATCGGACTACGCGGAGCGGTGCAAGCGGATGGGTGTCGAGGCGGTGAGGTTCGTCGCGACGTCGGCGACGCGCGACGCGAGCAACAGCGAGACGTTCGTCGAGGGCGTGCGGGAACGCCTCGGTGTCGTACCGGAGATCATCTCCGGCGAGGAGGAGGCGGTCCTCAGTTTCGTCGGGGCGACGGCGGTCATCGCCACCCACCACCCCTCCCCCTACCTCGTGGTCGACCTCGGTGGAGGCTCGACGGAACTCGTCCTCGGTCGAGACGCGCCCGAGGCGGTCCACTCGATGCCCGTGGGTTGCGTTCGGCTCACCGAGCGGCGCCTCCACAGCGATCCCCCGACGGAGGACGAGGTGGTGGCCGCGACCCGGGACATCCACGAGGCTCTCGATCGAGCCGCGGCCGACGTTCCCTTGGGCGAGACGCGGACGCTCGTCGGATTGGCGGGATCGGTGACCACCGTGACGGCCCATGCCCTGGGGCTTGAGCGGTACCAAGCGGACGTCATCGACGGGACGGTCCTGGGGATGCGGGCCGCGGTGCTCGCCGCGACCGACCTTCTTCGGATGACGCGGGAGGCGCGAGCGAGCCTGGGCTTCATGCACCCCGGCCGGATCGACGTCATCGGGGCGGGGGCGTTGGTGTGGAGGGAGACGATGCTGCGGGTCAGGCATGACGTTCAGGTGGTCGGGCGCGACCTCCCCACCGTCGTCACGAGCGAGCACGATATGCTCGACGGGATCGCGTGGGGGCTCGCGAACCACCTCGATTCGCCCCAAGGTTGATGGTTGCCTGCGACAATCGAATAGGCCCCCGTAGCCCAACTGGCAGAGGCAACCGACTTAAAATCGGTCCAGTGCAGGTTCGAGCCCTGCCGGGGGCACCGTCGCTGGCGGGGTACGCTGGCGCCGTATCGACTTTAGGGAGGAACCATGCCGAACCCATACTTCACGCGAAACCAGGTGTTCGCATCACCGAAACCCGCGCGCGCGGGGACCGCGGCGAAGCCCGATCAACTGGAGGCTACGTGGAATGCCCCAGCGGCCACGCCGTTCGACACGGGTCGTATGAGTTACGAGGGCACGGTCCTGAAGACGTCCGGCCTCCTCATCCTCCTCTTCTGCGCCGCGGCGGTGACCTGGCTCGTCGCTCCTGCGCTTGCCTTCGTCGGGATGCTCGTGGGGTTCGTCCTCGCTCTCATCATCATCTTCCGTAAGAAGCCAAGCCCGGGTCTGACCATTGCCTACGCGGTTGCCGAGGGAGTGTTCCTCGGTGGATTCAGCGCCTACATCGAGAGCATCGACGGGTACCAAGGCATCCCCCTCCAGGCGCTTCTCGCCACGGGGATCACGGCCTCCGTTTGCCTCTGGCTGTACCGCTCCGGTCGGGTGAGGGTCACCGCGGGATTCACCCGCGTGATGATGGTGGGGATGATCAGTTACGGCATCTTCTGCATCGCCAACCTGATCGTCATGCTGACCACGAGCGACCCGGGTTGGGGTCTTCGCTCCAGCGTCGAGATTGGCGGAATCCCGCTCGGCGTCATCGTCGGCGCCATCGCGATCATCCTCGCGTCGATGAGCCTCATCGCCGACTTCGACGGGGTCAAGCGCGGTGTCGAGCGCGAGGTTCCCTCGGCTTACGAGTGGGCGGCCGCTTTCGGAATCATCCTCACCCTCGTGTGGCTCTACATCGAGTTCATTCGCATCCTGGCGATCCTGCGGGACCGCTAAGCGAGACGAGTCTCGAGGCGATCCGGCCCACCACCATGGAACTCTGAGGAGGCGTCGTGGCTCACTTCGACCTCTCCCTCGACAAGCTTCGCGTCTACGCGCCAACGGTCAGGAGGCCGGCGGACTTCGACTCGTTCTGGGATCGCACGCTGCGTGAGGCGCGGGGTGCGGGTGGGGCGGTCACCGTGGAACCGGTGGACCCCCCGCTTCCTAACGTCGAGGTCAGCGACGTCACCTTCCCTGGGTATGGCGGCCACCCCATCAAGGCTTGGTACTCCCGCCCCGCCGGTACCGGGGAGAACCTCCCAGTCATCGTCCAGTTCCAGGGGTATGGCGGGGGCCGGGGGCTTGCGATCGAGCACACGTTCTGGCCGTCCGCTGGATTCGCGCACCTCATGATGGACACCCGCGGACAGGGCTCGGTGTGGGGAGGGGGCGGGGAGACTCCCGACCCTGAGGGTTCCACCCCCGCCGTTCCCGGATTCATGACGAGGGGAATCCTCGACCCGGAGAGGTATTACTACCGCAGGGTGTTCACCGATGCCGTGCGGGCGATCGACGCGGTCCGTTCGCTTCCCGGCATTGACGCGTCGAGAACATTCGTCACGGGGGCTTCCCAGGGCGGGGGGGTGACGCTCGCCGCTGCTGGTCTCGTTCCCGACCTTGCGGGGGTCATGGCGGACGTCCCGTTCCTGTGTCACTACGAGCGGGCGCTTTCGATCGCCGATTCCGATCCCTTTGGTGAGATCCGACGTTACCTCGCGACTCATCGTGCCCACGTCGACCGGGTCTTCTCCACCTTGTCGTACTTCGACGGTGTCAACTTTGCGATGCGCGCGACCGCCCCCGCGCTTTTCTCCGTCGCACTCATGGACGAGGTGTGCCCACCGTCCACGGTCTATGCGGCGTTCAACGCGTACGGTGGCGATCGCGGTGTGGAAAAGGAGATCGTGGTGTACCCCTACAACGGGCACGAGGGCGGGGGGCCGAACCAGACTCAGCGCCAGTGGGAGTTTGTCCGAGCCATCGCCTCCGGCGGTTCCTGAACTCCTAGTACGCGACCTGGCAGAAACCGTGGTTGCAGTATCCGCCGGGGTTTTTCACGAGGTAGCCCTGGTGGTAGTCCTCCGCGTAGTAAAAGGTTCCATCCCCCGCCTCATCCGCGCGGGACACCTGAGTGGTGATGCCCCCGAAGCCCTTGCTCGTGAGTTTGTCTTGGTAATGGGCGCGGGACATGACGGCCTCCATGTATTGGGCCTCGGTCGTCGTGAAAATCGCGCTACGGTATTGGGTTCCGACGTCCCCTCCTTGACGATTCGGCGTTGTCGGGTCGTGGTTTTCCCAAAAGGTCGCGAGGAGGGTTTCGATCGACACCTTGGTGGGATCGAAGACCACCTGAACGGTTTCCGCGTGGCCCGTGAGCGACGTGCAGGTCTCCTCGTACGTGGGGTTGGGTGTCCATCCGCCCATGTATCCAACGGCGGTAGAGAATACGCCATCGGTCTGCCAGAAGAGGCGTTCCGCGCCCCAGAAGCACCCCATCGCGAAGTAGACGACCTCAAACCCTTCGGGCCAGGGTCCTGTAAGGGGCGTACCGAGTGTGACGTGCCGTGGCGATACCGTCATCGGTCGATCGCGTCCCGGGAGTGCGTCTTCCTGGTGAACCAAGGTCGTCTTGTCGGTGCCCATGCTCGCCTCCCTCGTTTGCGTCGTACCCACTCCAACGCCGCATTCTCTCCAACTGTTCCGAACGAACGTCGTCTACCGGGAGCGTGGCGTCGTCACGCGCTAGGCTCAGGCCATGGAGAAGGATCCAGCGAAGGAGATTGCGGGCCACCATCGCGCGGAGGCGCGAGCGGCCCTGAAGCAGGTCCCCGTCCCCCTCGAGGTCGCAGCCCAGTGGGCATGGAGGCTCATCGTCATCGGCGTCGTCGCGTACGCGCTGATGACGGCGGTCGCGACCCTCGGCGCCCTCGCCGTTCCCCTCGCTATTGCGCTCCTCATCGCGGCCCCGCTCGAGCGGACCGTCGGTGCCCTCTCGAAGCGAGGCATTAAGCGCACGTGGGGGGCCCTCACGATCCTGCTCTCCCTGGTCGTGACGGTGCTTGGCCTCCTGGCTGCCGCGGGGAAGGAGTTCGTGTCGAGCTTCGACGAACTCCGCGCTCAGGCGAGCGACGGCCTCGACACCGTGATCACGTGGCTTTCCACGAGCCCCCTTCATGTCGATCCCGTCGCGGCTCACGACTACCTCGACCACTTGGGCTCGACCATCACCGAGCACAAGTCGAGCATTGTATCTGGGGCGCTCTCCGTCACGGGGACCGTCGGAGCACTCCTTGCGGGCACCCTGATCGGACTCGTTTGTCTGTTCTTCTTCCTCCGTGATGGCCGGAAGTTGTGGATCCCGATCGTTCGGTTGTTCCCCAAGAGAGCCCGGGACGACATCGATCGTGCGGGAACGGCGGCGTGGGCCACGCTCGCCGCCTACACCAAGACCTCGGTCTTCGTCGCCCTCGTCCAGGCCATTGGTACCGCCATCGCTGTGTGGCTTCTCGGAATTCCTCTCGTCATCCCCATCGCCATCCTCGTCTTCCTCGGATCCTTCATCCCCATGATTGGGACCCTGATTACCGGGGCGGTGGTGATCCTCGTCGCCCTCGTCGACGGTGGTTGGGCGACCGCGCTCATCATGACGATCGCGATCGTGGTGATCGAGGAGGTCAAGAGCATCCTCTACCCATGGATCTTCGGCAAGGCGACATCGATGCACCCCCTCGCCATCCTCATCTCTCTGTCGATCGGGACGATCCTCGCCGGGGGGATCGGTGCGCTGCTCTCGGTTCCCGTGTTCGCGGTCGCGCGGGTGTTCATCAACGAGTGGCGGGACGAGGATGAGGACGATGACGACGACGGGCTCGAAGTGACCCGACCGATCAGGATACGAAGGTGGAGCGACCGCCGTCGATAGGCGCTAGCCGGTAAAGGGTCCAGCGTCGATGACCTTGACGGCGATCTCCTTGCCGTTGGGGGCAGTGTAGGAGGCCTCGTCTCCCGGGTGTCGCCCGATGAGGGCGGCTCCGAGCGGGGAGTCGGGGGAGAAAACGTCGAGGTCCGATCCTACGGCTACCTCGCGCGAACCAACGAGGAATCGCATCTCGCGTCCCCCCACCTCGGCTGTGACGACCATCCCGGGGGCGATCGAACCGTCACCGGTCGGGGTCTCCCCGACGGTCGCGCTGTCCAGGAGTCGTCGGAGTTGAGCGATGCGCCCCTCTTGCTTGGCTTGTTCCTCTCGCGCGGCGTGATAGCCACCGTTTTCGCTGAGATCACCCTCGCGGCGTCGTTCGTCGATTTCCCGCGCAATCGCGGAGCGGCCCTCACCCACGAGGAACGTGTATTCCTCCTGAAGGCGGTCATACGCCTCCTGGGTGAGCCAGGCCCGGGTGTCGGTCACGGTTGCTCCTTCTGCAAGGTGACACAGGCTAGCAGGGAGGTGCGGCGCGGGGAAATGGGGGAGAACCCGCTCGGAGGGAGGAACAGAGGGATCAGGCGCGGTAGATGGCGATAGCGGCCGCGATGTAGTGGCAGGTGAAGCCCGCGATGGTGAGGGCATGGAAGATCTCGTGGAAGCCGAAGTAGCGGGGGCTGGGGTTGGGCCATTTCGTGCCGTAGATGATGGCTCCCGCCGTGTAGGCGAGACCCCCCGCCGCGATCAACCACACGACCGCGGCACCACCGGCGTCGTAGAACGGGTGCATGAAACCGACGGCGACCCACCCGAGAGCAAGGTAGAGGGGCACGTAAAGCCATCGCGGAGCGTTGAGCCACAAGACGCTCAGGAGGAGGCCTCCGATGGCCCCTACCCACACAATGCAGAGCGCGACGATCGCCGAGGAACGGGGGAGGAGCATCACCGTGAGGGGCGTGTACGTGCCAGCGATGATGAGGAAGATGTTCGCGTGGTCGATGCGCCGCAGGACCCCCCTAAGGCCCGTGTTCCAGTTCCCGCGGTGGTACAGGGCGGACATGCCGAAGAGCAGGACGGCGGTTACCGTGAATACGCTCGCCGTGATACGTCCCGCAAGTGTGGGGCCCGTAGCGACGAGCAGGATGCCCGCAAGGAACGCGAGTGGTGCCATTCCGAGATGCAACCAACCGCGCATGAGCGGCTTGCTGGGGGTCGGGGAGGGGGCGGGTGGGGTCTCGGTCATGATCACCAACCTACGATACCGTAGGTTAGGCGGCCACGATAGCGTGGACGCCGGAAAGAAAGGATGTTGATGCGAGAGCTCCGGCCGCTCTATGGCCTTTACGAGCGGCGGCTGATTCGGTCCCTGAGGACCTCCGGTCGCATGCCCCGACATGTGGGGGTCATCCTCGACGGCAATCGACGATGGGCCAGGCACGCGGGAGAGGCGACCGCGACCGGACATCGCAAGGGCGCGGATAAGATCACCGAACTTCTCGAGTGGTCGGAGGCGGTCGGTGTCGAGGTCGTCACGTTGTGGATGCTCTCCACCGACAATCTTGAGCGAGACCCGGCGGAGTTGCGCGCGCTCTTGGAGATCATCGCCGATGCCGTGGAGCGGCTCGCGGCCGATGGCCGGTGGTGCATCCAGATCGTCGGGGCGCTTCGCCTCCTCCCACCGGAGACCGCCGATCGTTTGCGGAAAGCGGCCAAACCGACGGTTGATCGGAAGGGGCTTCACGTCAACATCGCGATTGGCTACGGTGGTCGGCACGAGATCGCCGACGCCGTGCGGGCGTTCCTCCTGTCCGGGGTGGAGAGCGGGCGATCGCTCGCGGAGGTGGCGGCCGACTTCTCCGTCGAGCATATCGCGGAGCACCTCTACACCAAGGGGCAGCCCGACCCCGATCTGGTCATCCGGACCTCGGGCGAGCAGCGGCTGAGCGGATTCCTCATGTGGCAGAGCGCGCACAGCGAGTTCTACTTCTGCGAGGCGTACTGGCCGGACTTCCGGAGGGTCGACTACCTCCGTGCGCTCCGCGCGTACTCGATGCGCGATCGTCGGCGCGGCAAGTAGGGAGCACAAGCGCGCACCAATCGGCGTGTTGCCGGACGACGCGCCCGGGCGCGCGTACCGTCGAGAACGTAATGACTGTAAGCATCGTCACCTAGCATCCGCCCCGGGGCGGGTTGCACTCCGGGGCCCGACCACTAGCCCAAGGGAGCCCTCGTGACCGTCACCGTCAACCCGACACCGACGAAGACCCAGGCGAAGCAGGAGACCCGAGTTCGGACGTTCGTTCTCGACACGTCCGTGCTGCTGTCCGATCCGCGGGCGATGTTGAGGTTCGCGGAGCACTCCGTCGTCCTCCCGATCGTGGTCATCACCGAGCTGGAGGCGAAGCGGCACCATCCCGAACTCGGGTACTTCGCGCGGGCTGCGCTACGACTCCTGGACGAGTTGCGCGTCGAGCACGGTCACCTCGACGATCCGATCCTGGCGAACGAGGAGGAGGGAACGCTCAGGGTCGAACTCAACCACACCGACCCCGAGGTCCTCCCCAGCGGGTTCCGGTTGGGAGACAACGACTCGAGAATCCTCGCCGTCGCCGCCAACCTGCGGGCGGAGGGGCACACGGTCACCCTCGTGTCGAAGGACCTGCCGATGCGGGTCAAGGCCGCCGCCCTGGGGCTCGACGCAGAGGAGTACCGCGCCGAGTTGGCGGTGGATTCCGGCTGGACCGGTATGCGGGAAATCTCCATCTCCGAGGAGAAGATGGCGGAACTCTACGATGCGGAGTCGATCCCCGCGCCCCCCACCGACGACGCGGGAGAGGACACGTCCACCCTTCCCGTCCATACCGGGCTCGTCCTCCATTCTTCGCGCGGCTCCGCCTTGGGTCGCCTCACCGAGGACGGCACCATTCGGCACGTGCGCGGTGACCTCGAGATCTTCGGCATTCACGGGAGGAGCGCGGAGCAGCGCATCGCGATCGACCTCCTCCTCGACGAGACGATCGGAATCGTCTCCCTCGGGGGGCGCGCGGGAACGGGCAAGAGCGCGCTCGCCCTCTGTGCGGGGCTTGAGGCCGTGCTCGAACGAAGGCAACACAAGAAGATCCTCGTGTTCCGCCCCCTCTACGCGGTCGGAGGACAGGACCTGGGGTACCTCCCCGGAAGTGAGTCCGAGAAGATGAACCCCTGGGCGCAAGCGGTGTTCGACACCCTTAGCGCCGTGGTATCCGCCCCCGTGATCGAGGAGGTCATGGCTCGGGGAATGCTGGAGGTGCTTCCGCTGACCCACATCAGAGGGCGCTCCCTTCACGACGCCTTCGTCATCGTCGACGAGGCTCAATCGCTCGAGCGCAACGTGCTCCTGACCATGCTGAGTCGTGTTGGCCAGGGCTCACGGGTGATTCTCACCCACGACGTCGCTCAGCGCGACAACCTCAGGGTGGGGCGCCACGACGGCGTCGCCGCCGTGGTCGAAGCGCTCAAGGGGCATCCACTCTTCGCCCACGTCACCCTGGAGCGGTCCGAGCGCTCCGCCGTCGCCGCCCTCGTAACGGACCTCCTGGAGCGGCTGGATCTGTAGATGAAACTTCAACCCGTGCCCGCGAGGGCGAACAACGTGGTGTCGGCGATCGTGCGCGTCATCGTCGCGGCGATCGCGTTGCTCACGGTCTACAACCTCCTCAGTGCGGGCGGTCCAGCGCAGCTCCTGACGTTTACCCTCCAGTCGAACACGATGGTGGCCGTTTCATTTCTGTGGACCGCGCACCACCTCGTTTGGGGGCGACGCACCCCGCCCGAGTGGCTCGCCGGGAGTGCCGTCTTCTATCTCACGATCACCGGGATCGTCTACAACTTCGTCCTCGGTACGGGAGACGCCGGTTCGCCCAACGTCCTCTTCGGCCTCTCCAACTCGGACCTCGAACACCGCGTCACCCCGATCGCGGCGCTCGTGATCTGGATCGTCTTCGCCGAGCATCGTCGCATCCCGTGGAAGTTCGTGACCATCTGGCTCTACTACCTCATCGGATATCTCGTGGCTGTCCTGGTCCTCGTCGCGGCGATCCCGTCGCTCCACGCCCCGTACTCGTTCCTCGATGTCGAGGCGCTCGGCGTGGGGGGTGTCGCGTGGAGAATCGCGGTGTACCTGGCGGGGTTCCTGGTGCTCTCTGCGACGATGATCGGATTCGATCACCTGCTTCCCTCGCACACGCCGTGGGGCGAATTGGATCCTCTCGACCAAGTACCCCACGGGAAGGGGTTGCCCTCGTAGTCGCGCTGGGGCGATCTAGCCGGTTGTGCGCGAGTGGCCCTCTAGGCCTCGCCCGTCATCGTCGACACGTCGAGGAGGGCATCGAGTTGGGCGGCGTCGACCTCGCCCCTCTCGACGAACCCCAGAGCGATCACCGCTTCCCTGACCGTCACTCCGTTCGCGACCGCGTGCTGGACCACCGTGGCCGCGTTCTCGTAGCCGATGATCGGGCTGAGGGGGGTGACGATGCTGGGGGACGCCTCGGCGAGTCGGCGGGCTCGTTCGGCGTTGGCTTCGATACCGGCTACCGCTCGATCCGCCAGGAGGACGCACGCGTTCGAGAGCAAACGAATCGACTCCAGTACCCCGAGCGCCATGACGGGCACCTGCACGTTGAGCTCGAACGACCCGGAGGCGCCCGCCCAGGCGACCGTAGCGTCGTTCCCGATCACGCGGGAGCACACCTGGAGTACGGCCTCGGGGATGACGGGGTTGACCTTCCCCGGCATGATCGACGAACCGGGTTGGAGTGCGGGGAGGCGGATCTCTCCGAGGCCGGTGTTGGGGCCGGATCCCATCCACCGCAGGTCATTGCACATCTTGGTGAGGCTCACGGCGATCGTGCGAAGCGCCCCGCTCAACTCCACGAGTCCGTCTCGCCCGGACTGCGCCTCGAAGTGATTGCGAGCCTCGGTCAGGGGGAGGCCAGTGTCTTCCGCGAGGAGTGCGATGACACGTGCCGAAAAGCCCGGGGGCGTGTTGATTCCCGTCCCCACCGCCGTTCCACCCAGCGGGACCTCGGTGACTCGGGGGAGTGCGGCCTCGACCCGTTCGATCCCGTATCGGATAGCGGCGGCGTATCCGCCACACTCCTGGCCGAGGGTGACGGGAGTCGCGTCCATGAGGTGGGTTCTCCCCGGCTTGACGACGTTGGCGAACTCCGAGGCCTTGGTCTCACAAGCGGACGCGAGGTGGTCGAGGGCGGGGACGAGGTCGCGGACGACCGCGCTCGCGGCGGCGACATGGACGGAGGTGGGGAACACGTCGTTCGACGATTGGGAGGCGTTGACGTGATCGTTCGCGTCAACATCCGCACCGAGTCGTGTGCTCGCGAGGCGGGCGATGACCTCGTTCGCGTTCATGTTCGATGACGTGCCCGATCCGGTCTGGAACACGTCGACCAGGAATTCCCCGTCGTGAACCCCGGACGCGACCTCCTGTGCCGCGGCAACGATCGCGTCGGCCATGGTCCGGTCGAGCACGCCAAGTTCGGCGTTCACACGCGCCGCCGCCATCTTGATGCGCGCGAGGGATTCGATGTTCGATCGCTCGAGTCGGAGTCCGGAGACGGGAAAGTTCTCGATCGCGCGCTGCGTTTGCGCCCCGTACAGGGCATCCGCGGGCACCTTGATCTCACCCATGGTGTCGTGCTCGATTCTTTCCGAAGCGGGGTCTCCCATGGCGCCATTGTCGCAGGAGCGCGCCCCGACCGGGCGCTCTTCTCTACAATTCGACGTCATGACGTCCGTCGGGTATCGTCTCATTTAGTAGCCACAATGGCGGGGCGCTAGCCCTGCTGTGCGTCCCCGATCAACTCTGAGGAGACGCATCTCATGGCGATCATCGGCCGGACATCCACGAACATTGGACCTGAGGGCAAGGCTTCAGCCGGAGACCTCAGCGGTGACGAATACATGGTTCTCGTGCGATCCAAGGATGTGTCGGCGCGGGTCGCCGCCGCTAGTCGCGTGGAGGCTCCTTTGGGCGCTCTCCTCGCCTTCGCTCAGGATGCTCGGGCGGAGGTGCGGATGGCCGTCGCCTCCAACCACGGAATCGGCAGAACCACCACCGTGATCGCGCACCTCGCGGACGACAAGAACGTCGACGTGGTTCGTGCCCTCGTGGACAACCCAACGGTGCCCCGGGACGCGATCGAGAAGGTGGCGCTCTCGGGTCCGAAGGTCCTGCGGACGTACGCTCGCGAACGGCTTGAGGCCTAGGTTTCGCCGAGTTCCTCCAGCGTGGGAGGGTCCGCTCCCTCGCGGGACACCGTGATCGCGGCGATCCCGACCGACCGGTTGAGCACGTAGGTGATGACGTCGCTCGTCACCATGGGGAGGTCGTTGCGGTGCTCCGCACCAAGGTAGCCCTGAGACCACAGCCCGTCGATCAAGCCCGCCATAAAGGAATCGCCTGCTCCAACCGTGTCGGTAACTGAGACGAAGGGTGCGGAGACGTCGACCTTTCTCCCGTCCTTGATGAACGCGGTCGCCCCTTTGGCGCCCCGCGTCAGGACGATGATCGCGGGACCCAAGGCAAGCCAACTGCGTGCCGTAGCGCTGGGGGCCTGGTCGGGTTCGAGCCACTCCAGGTCCTCGTCGCTGACCTTAACGATGTCAGAGAGGTGGACCAGCCCCTCGATCTGCTTGCTGGCGGTGACTCGACTCCCCATGAGCGCGGGCCGGATGTTGGGATCGTAGGTGATCGTTGCCGTCTGGCGGTGTTGTGTGAGAAGTCGGATGACTTCCGCCGCGCCTGGCGGGAGGATCGCTCCGATTGATCCGGTGTGGACCACATGCGGTTTGCGGGTGATGGCGGCGTTGGGGTTGACGGCCCAGGTGAGATCGAAGTTGTATTGGGCGGCACCCGTCTCGTCGAGCAGCGCGGTTGCGACCGGGGTGTGAATCGCGGACTCGGAGCCCCGCACCACGGTGACATCCGAGGCCTCAAGGTGCTCCCGAATCATCCGCCCGTAGTCGTCGAGTGCGATCCAGGTGAGGAGCTCCACCTCACGCCGCAGCCTTCCCAGGCCAATCGCAACGTTGGCGGGGGACCCTCCCGGAACCGCGGTTTCCGTACCGTCGGGGCGTCGGACAACGTCGATGAGGGCTTCGCCGACAACGAGCGCGTGGCCGGTCACCCGTCATCCTTGGGGGCGTCGTCCCCGTTTGCCTCGGTCCCGTCCCCCCGGAGCTCCGTTACCCTCGCCCGAGCCCCTTCAAGCAGCTGCTGGCACCGTACGGCGAGAGCCTCCCCGCGCTCCCACAGGGTGAGCGACTCATCGAGCGTCGCAGCGCCCGCCTCCAGTTTGGCGACGATAGAGATGAGTTCGTCTCGTGCTTCCTCGTACGTGAGAGAGTCCACATTTCGGGGTGTCGTCACATCCCTGAGGCTACCCCCAATGGCATATCGACTAGCGCGAGATGCTCATTTCCACCGTCATGATTCCCCCGTGGGGACTCTCATTGAGTACAAGAGAAGAACCATTCCACAACGGGGTGAAGGCCATGAACACCGAAGAACTCGGCAAGGGTGCGAGTGCACTCGAGGCGATACGCCAGGCGACGGATTCCGTCACCGGCGACGCCTACTTCGCGGCTCTCGCACGTGCACGAGAAACCAAGGTCCGTGCCGCGGTTGCGGAAGGACCCGATACCCCGTTGGCGGTGCTCCTCATTCTCGCGAAAGACGTGGCTCCGGCGGTTCGCGCTGCCGTCGCGCGCAATCCTCGGGTCGACTTGCCACTCCAGATCCGGGAGACGCTCGCTGAGGACAAGAGCGTCGAGGTGCTGCTCGGTCTTATCGACTGCCCCAATCTTCCGGACGTGGTTCTCTCCAAGCTTTCGAGGTCGAAGGTCAAGAAAGTGGCCATCGCAGCGAAGGAACGCACGAAGATACGCAATGTGTTCGGCGGATCGTCGCCGATGTTCGGTCAGGTCAGGCTCGCCTCCAGCTGAGGGGGAGGCGAATCGGACGGATCGAATCGTTCAGGAGGGGCGGCCGCCGCAAGGCGGTCGCCCCTCAATCGCGCACGGTGGTAGTGATCGCGCCCTCGGCCGAGCCTTGTGCGAATCGCATCGCAATGCGGTCGCCGGGGTTCAAGACCGCCGCGTCGCGCACGATGTCACCACCCTTCTTCCGGACGACCGAGTATCCCCGATCGAGCGTTGCCTGGGGAGAGAGCGCACGGAGCGTCACCACCAACCCGTCGAGTACATCGCGAAATGCCGCGAGGCGAAGGCCGAACGCGTGACCCGTGGCCGCGTGCGCCCGGCGAACCTCGGCTACATGGGGATCGATCAGGCGCTCGGGGTAGACGAGGACGGGTCGCGTGACCTGAGAGAGAAGAGCCTGTGACTCGCGGTCAAGCCGAACCTCAATCGCGCTACGTACCGCCGCCCGGGCCCGCACGACGGCCCGTAACTCTTCCACGGCGTCGGGCACAATCCGCTTTCCAGCATCCGTAGGCGTCGATGCTCGCAGGTCGGCTACGAGGTCGAGGAGGGGCGTGTCCTTCTCATGACCGATGGCGCTCACAAGTGGGGTGACACACGCCGCGGCGGCGCGAATCAGTGCCTCCGAACTGAAGGGAAGGAGGTCCTCGAAGGAGCCTCCCCCGCGCGCGACGACGATGACGTCCACGTCGGGATTCGCATCGAGATCTCGGATCGCCGCTGTGGTTTCGGGGACGCAATTGACCCCTTGGACCGTTACTCTCCTGATCTCGAAGCGCACCGACGGCCAGCGTTGCGTTGCGTTGACGACGACATCGTGTTCCGCGTCCCCCTGGTTGGCGCAGATGAGACCCACGAGACGGGGGGCGAAGGGGAGGGGCACCTTTCGCGAGTCGTCGAAGAGCCCTTCGAGTGCTAGAGCCTCCCGTAGGGCCTCGACCCGTGCCAGGAGTTCACCCAGACCGACGGCGCGGACCTCTCGTCCATCCAACTGGAGGGTTCCGCTTTTCAGCCACCAGGACGGTTTGGCGTGGACGACGATCCGCGCCCCGTCGGTGAGGGGCTCGGCGAGCGAACCGACGGCGTCGGCGGGGAGAGTTGCGGAGAGGGTCACGTCTTCCTCCACGTCCCGTATCGAGAGGAAGAAGAGTTGGCGCCATCTCTTGAGGTTGAGTACTTGCCCCTCGACCCACACGGAAGGCATGCGGGCCACCTGGTCCTTGATCTTCGCCGAGAGGAGCCGGACGGGCCACGGCCGTTCCGCGCTTGTCTCAGCGGCGGTCTGGGGCAGGGCCTCGGTCACCTCCTCAGCCTGCCACGTAGAATCGATGGGTGCCCACCCCTACGAAGCGCGTCCTCCTTGCCGCCCCGCGCGGGTACTGTGCCGGAGTCGATCGAGCGGTCATCGCGGTGGAGAAGGCGCTGGAAACCTACGGTCCCCCGATCTACGTACGCAAGGAAATCGTTCACAACAAGTTCGTGGTCGAAACCCTCAGCGAGCGCGGTGCGATCTTCGTCGCGGAGACCGACGACGTCCCGGAGGGCGCGCGGGTCGTGTTCTCGGCACATGGGGTGTCTCCAGCCGTGCGCGAAACCGCCTCGGCCCGTGGTCTCCTGACGATCGACGCGACGTGCCCGCTCGTGACGAAGGTGCATAAGGAGGCGGTCCGGTTCGCGTCCGCGGGTCAAACGATTCTCCTGATCGGTCATGAGGGGCACGAGGAGGTCGAGGGGACCGCGGGGGAGGCACCGGCCAACACGATCGTCGTCAACTCCCCTGAGGAGGCGGATCGCGTCGAGGTCGCCGACCCGGACAACGTCGTGTGGCTGTCCCAAACGACGTTGAGCGTCGACGAGACGATGGAGACGGTTCGCCGCCTCCGCGCGAGGTTTCCCGCGCTCCAGGATCCGCCGAGCGACGATATTTGTTACGCGACCCAGAATCGCCAGGTGGCCGTCAAGGCGATCGCGGCCGAGTGCGACCTGGTCATCGTCGTCGGGAGCGCCAACTCCTCCAATTCGGTTCGCCTCGTTGAGGTGGCTCTCCAAGCCGGGGCTCGCGCCGCTCAGAGGATCGACGCCGCACGAGAGCTTGAGGACGCATGGTTCGAGGGCGTGGAAACGGTCGGCCTCACGTCCGGGGCCTCGGTGCCGGAGATCCTCGTCCAGGAGGTGCTGAAGGAGCTAGCCGAACGCGGCTACTCCGATGTCGACGAGGCGCGGACGGCGACGGAAGGCCTGACGTTCGCCCTTCCGCACGAACTACGCGCGGGCGCCA
>CAZMCU010000009.1:0-24184 GCA_964564915.1 uncultured Demequinaceae bacterium
TGGTTGATGATGCACTTCTTGTGCCGGTGCAAGAACTCGATGGGGTCCTCGACGGTCATGATGTGGTCGCTACGCGAACGGTTCGCCAGGTCGATGATCGAGGCAAGGGTCGTGGACTTACCCGAACCGGTTGGCCCCGTGACCAGGACGAGTCCTCGAGGCAGGCCGGCGAAATTGCCGACGACCGGCGGAATTCCGAGTTGCTCCAGCGTCCTGATCTCGTAGGGAATCACCCGGAAGGCCGCTCCGACCGAGTCCCGCTGGTGGTACAGGTTGACACGGAACCGCGCCTCACCGACGAGTTGGTACGCGAAGTCGAGTTCAAGCTCCTCCTCGAACGTTTCCCGTTGACGCTGAGAGAGTATGGAAAACAGGATCCGCTGGAGGACGTCCGGCTTCAGGATCTCGAACCCCTCAAGGGGAAGGAGCGCCCCGTCGACACGAGCCATGGGTGGAGCCCCAACGGTGACGTGAAGATCGGATCCCCCGAGCGACAGCATCTTCCGCAGGGCACCGTTGAGGTCAAGATCCCCCACCTGGGGCTGTTGACTCATCCCCACGCGGGCACCCCCGCCGAACATCTCTTGAGGCGCACCTTGCTGAGTTCTAGCCCCCGGAGGCGGTGGCGGAGGCGACCCCATCCCGGGAGGAGGCGGAGGCGGCAGGGCCGCCCCGGGCGGCAACGACGAGCGCGACTGAGGGGCACGAGCCCCCTGCGGCCCGTCGCCGAAGCTCTGGAACGGCATATGCGTCACCGCTCGGACTCCTTTCGGTGGTACAACCGCCCGATCGACGGTCGTTCCGAATCGTCTTCCTTCGTTATCGGACGAGCAAAGCGATCCTTGAGGACACCCGCTCTCCCGCGATGGTTACTTGACGACGCGGAACAACTCCTCGATTGAGGTTAGTCCTTCCTGGACCTTCGCCCATCCATCCTCGAGCAGGCTCTCCATCCCTTGGCTCTTCGCCATCCGTGTGATTTCGGCGGACGACGCTCGATCGACGGCCATGCGCTCGATCTCTTCCGTGACCGGCATGACCTCGTGGAGCGCCATGCGGCCCCGATATCCGGTGTTCGAGCACGAACTACACCCCACGGGGTGAAAGAGGGTCGGGAGTTCCATCCCGGCTTGCCAACTGAACCTCGTTTCGAGGTCGCGAGCCTCGGGAAGGTAGTCCATCTTGCACTTCTCACACAGGCGACGCGCGAGACGCTGGGCGACGACGGAGTCGACCGCGGAGCCAACGAGGAACGGTTCGATCTCCATCTCAATGAGCCGGGTGATCGCACTCGGGGCGTCGTTCGTGTGCAGGGTCGACAGGACAAGGTGCCCGGTGAGGGCCGCCTCGATCGCAATCTGCGCCGTCTCGTGATCGCGGATCTCACCGACGAGGACGACATCGGGGTCGGAACGGAGGATTGATCGCAGGGCACTCGCGAACGTCAGTCCTGCCCTGGGATTGACCTGGACCTGGTTGATGTTCGCAATCCGATATTCGACGGGGTCCTCGACGGTGATGACATTGAGCGTGGGATTCGAGACCTGGTTGAGGGTCGCGTACAGCGTCGTCGACTTTCCGGAACCGGTAGGCCCCGTCACGAGAATCATGCCGTACGGCTTCATGTACGAGTTTTCGTAGATTTCGAGATTGTGGGGCCGGATGCCCAAGTCCTCAAGATCGAGGGTTGCGGTGGTGTTGTCGAGAATACGCATGACGATCTTCTCGCCCCACACGGTCGGGAGAGTCGCCACACGGAGGTCGATCTTGCGACCCTGGTGGCTCACCGAGAGACGACCGTCTTGCGGTTTGCGACGCTCGGCGATGTCGATCTCCGACATGATCTTGATGCGGGAAATGACGCCGTTCTGGATGCCCTTCGACGCCCGTTGGGTCTCATGGAGCACACCGTCGATGCGGTACCGGACCCTGAGGTTGGTCTCGGTCGGTTCGATGTGGATGTCGGAGGCTCGGTCCTGGATCGCCTGGGTGATGAGAAGGTTGACGAACCGCACGATCGGCGCTTCGTCCTCGATGACTCCGACGGCTCCCAGGTCAACTTCCGCGGTCTCTTCGAGCGAGCCCTGCAGGTTCTCCAGTTCGGAGTCGGCGCGGCAATACCGGTCGATCGCGGCAACGACATCATCGTGCGTCGCGACCACCGGAACGACGTCTCGGCCCGTGATGGTCTGGAAATCGTCCACCGCCACGACGTTGCCGGGGTTCGCCATCGCGATCTTGATGACGCCTTCTTCAAGCGCAATCGGTAGGGCGTTGTGTCGTCGACAAACGGCGGCGGGAACGAGAGCAACGGCCGATACGTCGACGGCGAAATTCGCCAACTCGACGAACTCCATTCCGACCTGGCTCGCGAGCGCGCGAACAAGCTGAGCCTCGGAAATCAGCCCCAATTCGACGAGGGTGCGACCGAGCGATTGCCCGCTCCGCTGCTGCTCGTCGATGGCGTCCATCAACTGATCCTCGGAGAGCACGCCGTCCTCGAGGAGAATGGTCCCCAACTGCTTCACGCGAACCTCCTTTGGGTCGCCGGAACCAACGAGACTGGCCCTCTGCGAAGGTAACATGCGGTACGACCGGCTGAAAACCGGTCAACCTGAGAGATGCGACACAAGCGCCGCTTCCATCTCCTTTATCGGTGCCGGATGACCCGTCATGAGGCGAATTTGCTCCGCCGCTTGATGCATCAGCATCCTCAATCCACCGATCGCCGAGCCCCCTTCGCGCTCCCACGCGATTGCTAGCGGAGTGACCAAGGGGTCGTAAACCACATCGAGTAGGGTTCCCCGTACCTCGACGCCCGCGAGGGCTTCGCCGACTCGCTCCCCCGCGCTCACGGGGATGGTCGATACGACCGCGTCGGCGTGGGACAGGAGTGCGGGAGCCTCGTCGAAGCCGACAAGACGAGGCGTGGCGCCGATCGCTTCCGTCGCGCCCAGGAGAACCTCGGCGTCCTCCTCCGTACGCACGACGACGGTGGGCGAGGCACACCCCAAGGAGACGAGTGCGGCACAAGCGGACGTCGCGGTTGCGCCCCCACCGAGGATGACCGCGCTTCGCACGCCCGTCACACCCGCTTCGCGGAACGCCGCCTCGACCCCATACACGTCCGTGTTCGTTCCCGTGAGGTGTAACGCGTCACCCTCCGACCGAATCAGGATCGTGTTCGCGGCGCCCAAGGCAAGGGCGAGCGGTTCGACGACATCGACGTGTGCGAGCACCTCGACTTTCAGCGGCATCGTCACACTCAGTCCGACCCAGCGGGAATCGAGCGCAGCGATGAAGTCGACGAGGCCATCCGTGGTGACGTCGTACGCCTCGTACTCCCAGGGCAAGTCGAGCGCACGGTATGCGGCTCGGTGCAACGTCGGCGATAGCGAATGGGCAATCGGGTGACCGAGGACTCCGGCCCGACGCGGCTCGCTCACGCGACTATCAGCACTCTCCTTCGTTGTCGCGACACCACTGCCGCAGAATCTCGACGTTCTGGAGGTGCTCCGCGAAGGTCGCGGCGAAGCGAGTCTCGCCCGTCAGGAGGTTGACCGTCGCGAAGAAGAGGTAGTCGGTCTGGGCCGGGGTGATCGCGGCGTCGATCGACGCCTCCCCCGGAGACGCGATCGGGCCAGGGGGGAGGCCAACGTTGATGTACGTGTTGTAGGGATTAGCCGTCTGGAGTTCCGCGGTGGTCGGTATCCCCGGGCGCCCGGTGAAGTAGTTGACCGTGGAGCAGAGTTCGAGCGGCATGCCGCTCTTCAGGCGGTTCTCGACGACACTGGCGACGAGGGGGCGGTCGGAGTCGATCTTCGCCTCCCGCTCGACGATCGACGCGACGGTCAGCGTGTGCTCCCACTGGTCGCGGGGGACACCCTTGTCCTCCAGCATCGACACCGTGGTCGAGACCATCTCCGCGAGGACATCGGTGGGGTTGACGCCGGGATTGAAGTTATACGTCACGGGGAAGAGCCATCCCTCAAGATTGCCGCCCGCCTCCTCGGGAAGCCCCAGCGCGTCGGTGTTGGCCGCGATCGTTTGGACCTCCTCAAGGGAGTACCCGGTGACGGACGCAACCCTGTCGAGGATCTTTGCCTCCGTCCAACCCTCGGGGATCGTGATGTTGGTAACGAGCCTTCTGTCGGGGTCCATCAAGTACTGAAGCGCGTATTCCGCTTTCATCTCCCGTTGAAGCAAGTAATACCCCGGCTGGATGAGCCTCGCGGCATCCTGATTGTCGTTCCACTCCAAGATAAAGGCCCCCGTCGAGGCGATGACCCCGTTCTCCAGTAGGGTGTCCGCGATCGCCCGCCCGTCTTCTCCAGGGTTGATGACGATCTGGACCATTCCCTGTCCGACGCCCGTGTAGTCGGCCACCTCGTTGGGCGGAGGCCGAAGCGCCTGGACAAAACTCCAGGCGATGGAGGCCCCGAGGGCAAAGATCACGAGGGCTACGGCGCTGGCGGCGAGGGTACGCAAGCGGCGGCGACGGCGACGCTCCTCGCGCTGAAGTCGACGAAGCTCGAGGGACGTCGTGGTGGTCGGTGCCTCGATCTCAAACAGGTCCGTCATGACTCTCCTCGTACAACTGGTTCGGTCAGGCTATCAAGATTCCCGCTCTTCTCACCATCGATCGCCCATTCCAACATCACCACGGCGGCCGCTTGGTCGATAACGCCGCGCTGGGAACGAGAATTCCGGCCAGCGTCGTGCAGCGCGGCTGTGGCGATCGACGTGGAGAAACGCTCATCGATCAAACGCACGGACACCGCGAGGCGTTGCGCTAGAGCCTCCGCGACGACGCGGGCATCCGCGGCAGATGCACCCTCCGCTCCCGCGAGAGTCCGGGGCATCCCGACGAACACTGCGGCTATCGATCTCTCGGCCACGAGAGCAGCGATTCTGTCGATCGTGCCCTTTCCCCTCGCAACCGTTTCGACGGGGAACGCGATACGCCGTTCCGGGTCGGTCGCGGCGATTCCCACCCGCACGGTGCCCACATCGACCGCCATCCACGAGCCGGAACGGGTCTCCGATCCCGCCGAGTCCGGAGGGTGGCGATCAACCACGCGCGACCACAAACGCCCGAATCGCGTCGAGTGCTGCGGGAATCGCGGAGGCGTCCTGCCCACCGCCCTGGGCGAGATCGGGTTTGCCTCCGCCTCCACCACCAAGAACGGTCGATGCCGCCCGGACCAGGTCACCCGCGCTGAGTCCAGCCTCTCGTGCGCTCGCGTTGGTCGCGACGACGACGATGGGGCGACCCTCCGGTGCTGCCGCAACCGCCACAACGGTCGGGGCGGCGTCACCGAGACGCGAGCGAACCTCCGTGACGAGAGCCCGGACGTCATCCACCCCGGCCGCGTCGTGAGAGTGGTGGGTCACGAGCGTGACTCCCCCCACCTCCTGAGCCCCCGAGACAAGTGAACTAGCCGATTGAAGAGTCGCCTGTTTCTGGAAACCGGCAAGCCTGCGCTCCGCGTCGCTCAAGCGTTCGAGCAGTTTCTCGATACGGGGGAGGACGTCGGACGTGGGGGTTTTGAGCATGGCGGTGAGCTCGGAGACCAAGGCCCTTTCCGCCGCAAGGTGCTGGAACGCCTCGATTCCGACGAAGGCTTCGATGCGGCGCGAGCCGGAGCCGACGGAACTCTCCGTCGTCACGGCAACCATCCCGACCTGACTCGAGTGCTCGACATGGGTCCCACCGCACAGTTCACGTGACCACGGCCCGCCGATCTCGACCACCCGAACCAACTCGTCGTACGTCTCGCCGAAGAGGGCGAGGGCACCCCACTCCTTCGCGTCGTTAAGGCTCATGTATTGCCACTGGACGGGAAGGTCGGTGCGAATCGCGCGGTTGGTCACCTCTTCAACCTCGGATCGAGCCTCATTGCTCAGCGGTCCGGGCCACGAGAAGTCGAGGCGAAGGTATCCGGGCTTGTTGTACGAGCCGGACTGGAGCGCGGTGGGCCCCAGAACCTCACGAAGGGCGGCGTGGAGAAGGTGGGTGCCGGAGTGCGCTTGGCGGGCTCCCACGCGCCACTCGGAATCCACCTGGGCCGACACGTCCTCCCCGACCGAAATCTCCCCCTCCATGACCTTGACCGTGTGCACGGTGAGGCCCTTGACGGGTTTCTGAACGTCGAGGACCTCCAAGGTCGCACCGGGGGCGAGGATGAGGCCCGCGTCGGCCTCCTGCCCACCGGATTCGGCGTAGAACGGGGTCTTGGGGAGGATGACCTCGACCGTGTCCCCCGTCCCCGCGCGATCCACGGGCTTCCCGCCGGAGACGATCGCCCGGATCTGGCTCGCCGTCTGCAGTTCCTTGTAGCCCGTAAATTCGGTCGCCGCCTCCGCTTTGAGCGCCTGGTAGACCTTGGTGTCCGCGTGGCCGCCCTTCTTGGCTTTCGCGTCCGCGCGCGCCCGATCCCGCTGCTCCTGCATGAGGGCGCGGAATCCATCCTCATCGACCTTGAGGCCTTGCTCCGCGGCCATCTCCAACGTCAGATCGATCGGGAATCCGTACGTGTCGTGGAGGGTGAAGGCGTCGACACCGTCGAGGATGTGCCCGCCCTCGGCCTTGGTGCGCGTGACGGCGGCATCGAGGATGGTCGTGCCGGAGACAAGAGTGCGACGGAAGGCATCCTCTTCGGTATAGGCGATCTCGGAGATCCGGTCGAAGGCCACCTCCAGCTCCGGATAGGACGCCTTCATCGCGTCCTTCGACGCGGGGAGGAGGTGCGGAAGGGCGGGCTCGTCGACACCGAGCAGCCGCATGGCCCGCACCGATCGACGCAAGAGGCGTCGCAAGACGTACCCGCGCCCCTCGTTCCCGGGAAGCACGCCGTCCCCGATGAGCATGAGGCCGGAACGCACGTGATCGGCCACGACGCGCATCCGAACGTCGTCCTCGTGATTCTTGCCGTACGTTTTCCCCGAGACCTCTTCCGCCGCCCGGATCACGGGGACGACTTCGTCGATCTCGTACATGTTGTCGACGCCCTGCTTGAGGAACGCGACCCGCTCCAGTCCCAGCCCGGTGTCGATGTTCTTCTGCTTGAGGTCGCCGAGGATCGGGAAATCGTCCTTGCCGCCACCGGCGCCTCGCTCGTACTGCATGAAGACGAGGTTCCAGATCTCCAGGAAACGGTCCTCGTCGACGATGGGGCCACCGTCCTTGCCATACTTCTTGCCCCGATCGACGTAGATCTCCGAGCACGGACCGGCGGGCCCCGGTTGGCCGGTCGACCAGAAGTTGTCCTTCATGCCTCGGCGTTGGATGCGCTCGTCCGTCAGGCCCGCGATGTCTCGCCAGAGTTCCGCGGACTCGTCGTCCTCCTGGAAGATCGTCACCCAGATATCGTCGGGATCGAACCCGTACTTGCCCTCGGACTCGGGACCCGTGACGAGGTCCCACGCGTACGTGATCGCTCCCTCTTTGAAGTAGTCGCCGAAGGAGAAGTTCCCGTTCATCTGGAAGAACGTCCCATGACGGGTCGTCTTGCCTACCTCGTCGATGTCGAGGGTCCGGATGCACTTCTGGACCGACGTCGCGCGCGGCCACGGCGCCGGTTGGGCTCCGAGCATGTACGGAATGAAGGGGACCATGCCCGCCACCGTGAACAGGAGGGACGGGTCGGGAGACACGAGCGACGCCGAGGGAACGACCGTGTGGCCGTTCCCCTCGAAGTAGTCGAGCCAACGCTTGCGAATCTCCGCGGTGCGCATGGTCACTCCTCTTTCAGGAAGCAGCGCCTACCGAGCGTAGAACTCGACGACCATCTGCACGTCGCACGTGATGGGAATCTCGGAACGCACGGGACGACGAACGAGTTTGGCCGTGAGCTTTTCCAACTGGACATCAAGATAGTCGGGAAGTTCGGGGAGGACATCCCGATGGGCTCCTGCGGCAGCCGCCATGTAGGGGTCCATCGACGCCGCCTTCGGCTTGACCTGAATGGTCTGGCCGGGCTCGATGCGCTGAGACGGGCGGTCGACGAGGTGCCCGTCCACCAAAATGTGGCGGTGGACGACGGCCTGGCGCGCCTGAAGGATGGTCCGGGCGAAACCCGCACGCAAGACGAGGGAGTCGAGGCGCATCTCCAACAACTCGACGAACGCGTCGCCCGTCCGGCCCGGAGCCTTGCGAGCCTCCTCGAAGACGCGAGCCATCTGCTTCTCTCGCAGGGCGTACTGCGCGCGGAGACGCTGCTTTTCGCGAAGTCGGACGGCGAAGTCGGATTCCTTGCGACGGACGTTCCGGCCATGCTCACCCGGAGGATAGGGCCGCTTCTCGTAGTGCTTTGCGGCCTTCGGGGTCAGTACGAGGCCAAGCGCCCGGCTCAAACGCACCTGGCGGCGTGCACGTGTAACAGAACTCAAGGGTCTTCCCTTTGCTAGTGACGCGCCTTTAGGCGCGCGCGATCGACGTTACCAACAGGAACACGGCAAGAGCAGCCAGCTCGCCGCGAGGGCTCGGACAAGGATAGCGGCTATTTCCCCTTCCCGCCACGCCCCAGCAAGGTACGGATGCGCTCGAGTCGCGTCGAAATGTCCTTCTCCAACCCGTGGTCGGTGGGTTCGTAGTACCGCGTACCGCGCAGGGTCTCGGGAAGATACTCCAGCTTCGCGACGCCGTGCGGCTCGTCGTGCGCGTAGACGTAGCCCTGCCCATACCCCAAATCGTCGGCGCCGGAAAACGTCGGGTTGCGCAGGTGGGTGGGGACGTTCCCCGCTCGGCCGTCCTTGACGTCGGCGATAGCCCGGTCGAGGGCAAGGTATGAGCGATTGGACTTCGGTGCGGTCGCGAGGTAGGTGGTGGCTTCCGCGAGGATGATGCGACCCTCCGGCATGCCGACGAACGAGACGGCGTCCATAGCGGCCTGGGCCACAACGAGTCCGTTGGGGTCCGCCATTCCGATGTCCTCCGCCGCGCTGATGACGAGGCGCCTGGCGATGAATCGCGGGTCCTCCCCCGCCACGACCATCCGGGCCAAGTAGTGCAGCGCGGCGTCGACGTCACTCCCTCGAATCGACTTGATGAACGCACTGATGACGTCGAAATGCTGGTCTCCGGACTTGTCGTACGCGACGAGCGCGGCATCCATCGTTTCTGCGGTGAGCGCTCCCGTGATTACCCCTCCCTCCCCTGCCGCGGTTGCGAGACTCTCCAGCAGGGTCAAAGCCTTGCGTGCGTCCGCCCCCGCGACCTTGACGAGGTGCTCGCGGGCGTCGTCATCGATGCTCACCCTTCCGCCCAAGCCCCGAGGGTCGGCGATGGCTCGATCGAGCAGGGTGCGGAGATCGTCGGCACCGAGGGGCTTGAGGGTCAGCAGGAGCGAGCGACTGAGGAGCGGCCCCACGATCGAAAACGACGGGTTCTCCGTCGTCGCCCCGATGAGGGTGATCCACCGGTTTTCGACCGCGGGGAGCAGAACGTCCTGTTGGGTCTTGGTGAAACGGTGAACCTCGTCGATGAAGACGACCGTTTCGGGATCGCCCGAGGCCACCCTTCGTTTGGAATCGTCGATGATCTCTCGAAGATCCTTGACCCCAGCGGTCACGGCAGAGAGTTCCGCGAAACGCCTCGTGCCCGCCACGAGGTAGGCAAGGGTCGTCTTGCCGGTACCCGGGGGACCCCACAAGATGACGGAGGTCGCCGCGTCCGTGTCCTGGACGAGCCGCCGAAGCGGACTCTTGGGTGCGAGGAGGTGACTCTGACCCACAACCTCGTCGAGCGATACCGGACGCATCCGCACCGCGAGGGGACTGGCCTTCGTCGATTGCGGCACGCCGCGGGAGTTGGTCCGCATCGCGTCGAAGAGATCCATATCCCCCACTCTAGGGATGTGCCCGGACTCAGCCGGGCCTACCCTGACGATTGTGGCGCCTTTTGCTTCTCTCGCTCGTGTGATCACGCGCCATCCGGGGCGTGTGATCGTTGCTTGGGCCGTCGTTGCGGCTGGATCGCTCGCCCTCGCACTGGCTGGACTTGGCGCGGGCGGGCTGTTCCAGAGGGTGGAGATGGGGAGTCCCTCGATCCCCGGTTCCGATAGCGACATCGCCTCTGCCTACTCCGCGGGAGCCATGCAACCCGGGGAGGGGTCCAGCCTCACGTCCGCCATCGTCGGCCTCTCCCCCACCGATCCCGCAACGATTGAAGCCCTCACTCCCGCAATCGCCTCCATCTCCCTTACGGACGGCGTGGGCGTAGTCATTTCGCCCCTGGGGATGACCCTCGGGGTCGACGCCCAGAACCTCGCCCCGTCGTCGGGCTCGATCGACCCGATGTCCCTCGTCTCCGTCGATGGCGATGGCTTCGTCATCGTTGTCCAGTTCGCCGACCTCGGAGACGCGGCGGCGACGTACCGCGCTCACGCCGCTGTCGAAACGATCATCGATACGACCGTCTCCGGTCTTGCGGTCACGAGCCCTGGGGTCGAGGCCTACACCTTCTCCCTTCCGCTTCTCCTTCACGATTTCGAGGGACTGGTCGAGCACGATCTCCTCCGGGGCGAACTCGTCGCCGTTCCCATCGCGCTGATCGTGATGATCCTCGTGTTCGGGGGCTTCCTCGCCGCGTCGACCCCCATCGCTGGTGCCCTCGCGTCGATCGCGGCCGGCCTCGCCGCGTTGTTTGCGCTCTCGTATCCGATGACGCTCAATAGCGCGGCGATCAACATCGTCAGCATCCTGGGAGTGGGTCTCTCCATCGACTACGGCTTGCTGATCGTGTCGCGATATCGAGAAGAACTCATCAAGTTGCGTCCGAAGGGGGGAACACGGGAATCCCGAGCGGCCGCCCTCGAGAGAACCCTGGCGACCGCTGGCCGTACGGTCTTGTTCTCCGGCATCATCGTCGCGCTGAGCGTCGGTGGGATGCTGACGTTCCGCACGGACCTAATGAAGGGATTCGGGGCGGCGGGCCTCATCATCGTCACGCTCGCGCTCGGAACCGCCCTGACGCTGGTCCCGGCCGTAGCCTTCGCCTTCGGGGCTCACCTGGGACGCCCGAGCATCCTTCGTCGCATCTGGATCTTCAAGTTCATCCTGCATCACACGGCGAATGTCTCCCGAGACGAGGGTCCCCTCGCCTCCCTCGCCGGTTGGATTCAGAAACGCCCCTGGTTTACCCTCGTCGCCTCCACGACGCTCGTCCTCATCCTTGCCGCCCCTGTCGTGGCCTTCATTCCCCGCAACTCGGAGGCCGAGCTCCTCCCTGCCAACTTCGAGCGACGAGAGTTCCTCGACGTGGTCCACACCGCCTTCCCCGCCTTCGCGGAGCCGGACATCCTCGTCGTCGCCGACACGCAACCCGCAACCCTCGATACGTGGCTCGCGGACACCGTCGACATTCCCGGGGTACGGATGGTCTCGCCCGCCGTTGAACGAAGCGGGATGGCGGTCGCCGGGGTATCAATCGTCGACCCCGATCCCGGTGGCCCCGAGGCCGTCGATATCGTCAATGACCTTCGCGCGATGGACTCGCCCTTCCGCGTTTACGTCGGAGGCCAGGCGGCGGGCCTCATCGACTTCTCCAATGCGATCGCGACGAGCGGGCTCATGGGATTGGGGTTCGTGGTCTTTGCCGTCATCGTGCTGCTCTTCCTCATGACGGGATCGCTCCTCATGCCCATCAAGGCGCTCGTGGTCAATGCCCTATCCATCGCGGCGACCCTCGGGGTACTCGTGTGGGTGTTCCAGTACGGCAACCTGTCGGGGCTCCTCGGGTTCACTCCGCCGGGTGGCATCGAGATCTACGTCGTCATCTCCCTCGTGTGCTTCGGCTTTGGGTTGGCGATGGACTACGAGGTGTTTCTGTTATCGAGGATCAAGGAACTGGTCGACGAGGGAATGTCCAACGACGAGGCCGTTCGGATAGGGCTTCAGCGATCGGGCCGCATCATCACGTCCGCAGCGGCCGTCATCATCCTCGTCTTCATCGGGTTCGCCTTCGGTGACCTCCTGGTCATCAAGGAGGTCGGGTTTGGGCTCGCCATCGCCGTGGCCCTTGACGCAACCCTCGTCCGCCTGCTCCTCGTCCCCGCGACCATGAGCCTCCTCGACAAGTGGAACTGGTGGGCGCCGGCGCCCCTCCGCAAGCTCCACGAAAGGTTCCACCTCACGCACTAGCCCCTCCCCGGTCGATACCATGGCATCCATGGGGACACTGGCCCGACTTGCCCGGTTCGTCATCCGTCACCCCGTCGCCGTCATTGTCGCGTGGACCGTCGCCGCATGTGCGATGTTCGCGGTCGCCTTCGTGGGAGTGGGGAACGAAGGGAACCTCCACGCGCGCACGTCGCTCGATGCCCCCCAAGTGCAAGGTTCCGACAGTTACCTCGTGCGACAAGCGCTGTACGACGACGCCCCCGCGGACGCGGGCGTCCCCGTGATCGCGGACTTCCAGGTGTCGGATCCCACCGACCCGGCCATCGCCGCAGCGCTGCAACCGGACATTCAGTCGCTCATCGGCCTTCCCGATGTCGCCGCCGTGGCGGCCCCCTTTGGGGCCCTCCCCGGTCCGGCGTATAGCCGCACCCTCACCACGGCAATCGGGGACCTGTCCGTCCTTCTGCGGGCGACCGGCGACGGATTCATGGTGGTCACGACCGTCGCTCCCGATACCGCCACGTCGGTTCACCACGAGATCGCCGACCTCTACGCGACCATGCTCACCAACGTCCAGACCATCGATCCGACGGCGCAACTTCGCGTGTTCTCCATCCCGTTGTTGCACGAACACTTCACGGTAGAACTCGACCACGATCTCGTCAGAGGTGAAGCGCTCGCCCTTCCCCTCGCGCTCATCGTCATGATGCTCGTTTTCGGGGGGATCCTCGCGGCCAGCACCCCCATGGCGGGAGCCTTCGCGTCGATCGCCGGCGGTTTCGCCGTCGTGTACGCGCTGACGTTCCCCCTCCATGTGTCCAGTTCCGCCCAAAACGTCGTGACGGTGTTGGGGATCGGCCTCTGTATCGACTATGGCCTCCTCATCGTCTCTCGATATCGGGAGGAGATGACCAAGGCCACCGCCGCGGGGGCGAAGGACGTCAGAGGCGCCTCGCTCGTCCGCGCCATGGAGACCGCTGGTCGGACCGTGTTCTTCTCCGCTGTGACGGTGGGAATCGCCGTTTCCGGCATGCTCGTGTTTACCCCCCAAATGCTGAAGTCGTTCGGCGGCGCCGCTCTCGGTGTCGTCGTCATGGCCCTCTCCGCCGCCCTCACCCTCGTTCCAGCCGTCGCGTACCTCTATGGCGAACGATTGATCCGACCCGGCCTCCTCTCCCGGGTCCCCGGGGTGAAGACGGTCTTCCGCTTCACGTCGGACGTCACGAGGGACGAGGGCGTCTTCTCCCGGCTGACCGGTTGGGTTCAGCGCCGCCCCTGGCTCATCGTGGGGGGATCGCTCGCGATTCTCTTCGCCTTCGCCGCGCCCGCTCTCTCCATCCACATGCGCAACTCCGATGCCGAATTGCTTCCCCCGACGGACCCGTATCGCACCTACTGGGCGGACGCTCCGATCGACTACCCCACCGTCTCCGAACCCCCGATCTTCCTCATGACGGACGCCCCTACCTCGGACTTCGCGTCCTGGGCTCCCGCGATCCTGGCGATTCCCCACGTCACCAACGTCGCACCCTACGCCCCGAGAGACGGAGTGACCATCTGGGGCGCGTATCTCGATACCCCCGATGCGGGGAGCGCGATCGCCGTCGACGTCGTCCATGAAATCCGCGCCCTCGATCCCCCCTTCAACCTTGACGTCGGGGGCAAAGCCGCGAACCAAATCGACTTCGTCGACGCGATCAAGGCTGGCGCCCCTCTTGCGTTGTCCATCGTCGCCCTCGCTACGCTGGTGCTCCTGTTCCTCATGACGGGTTCGGTGCTCGTCCCCATCAAAGCCCTGCTCGTCAACGCGCTCTCCCTTTCGGCGTCGATCGGCGCGCTGGTGTGGGTGTTTCAGAGTGGTCACCTCGAAGGGGTACTCGGCTTTGCGTCACCCGGAGGCGTCGAGACGTACGTCGTCGTCCTCATTCTCGCCTTCGGATTCGGGCTGGCGATGGACTACGAGGTCTTCCTCCTGTCGCGCATCAAGGAACTCGTCGATAAAGGGATTCCGAACGACGAGGCGGTTCGCCTGGGGCTCCAGCGCTCCGCCCGGATCATCACCTCCGCGGCCGGAATCGTCATTCTCGTGTTCCTCGGATTCGCTTCCGGTCACGTCCTTGTCACCAAGGAGGTTGGGGTTGGGTTAGCCTTCGCGGTCCTCTTGGACGCGACGCTCGTACGCATGTTCCTCGTCCCCGCGACGATGACCCTTCTCGGGAACTGGAACTGGTGGGCGCCGGGTCCACTCAAGCGACTCCACGCGAAACTTGGCCTCTCGCACGGCAACACGCCGACACCATAGTCGTTCTAGGCGCGGACCCCGCTCGGCCCTAGTGTTGAACCATGGCTCGCCCTACGAAGAACGCAACGCCGATCTGCATCGGCCTTTCCCTCCTCGCCCTCGTCGGCATCGTCGTTGGCCTCGCGACCAGCACTCCCCTCGTCATGGTCCTCGTCCTCATCCCGGTTGTCGCCTACGAGATCTACCGCGTCGAAGGAGAATCGACGAAGTGGGCGTCCTGGGGTATGGGCGCGGTGCTTCTCGGGCTCGTCGTGCTCACCATCGTCGATATCTCCTGGAACCTCGCCGAGTGGCTCGGGCAGGATTCCGCCGACGTCGGTGGCTACCTCGTGCCGCTGGGGGACATCAAGTCCGTCGGGGCCGCGATGCTGGGGGCGCTTGCCATCGTGCTGTTCTTCCGTACGCGCGGGATCTACACGCGATGGCTCGCCGTCATCATCTTCGTCACCGTCGCGGCGCTCGTGTACGTCCTGAGCCCCGACGTGTTCCGCGACCTACTGCGCCAAGGCACGCAGGACGCGATTAACCAGATGTAGGTTTCGCGTCTCCCGCGGGCTTGGGCTTGACGTCGATTCCCGCTTCCTTGCGCTGCTGCGGCGTGATCGGTGCGGGGGCCCCCGTGAGCGGGTCGTAGCCTCCACCCGACTTGGGGAACGCAATGCTGTCGCGAATGGAATCCGCTCCCGCAAGAAGGACAACGCACCGGTCCCAACCGAACGCGATCCCCCCGTGGGGGGGCGCCCCGTACTGGAACGCGTCGAGCAGGAAGCCGAACTTCTCTTGCGCCTCCTCCGGGCCGATCCCCATCACCTTGAAGATACGCTCCTGCACGTCACGGCGGTGGATACGGATCGATCCCCCGCCGATCTCGTTACCGTTGCACACGATGTCGTACGCGTACGCGAGGGCGTTGCCGGGGTCCTCCTCGAAACGGTCGATCCACTCCGGCTTGGGGCTCGTGAAGGCGTGGTGCACGGCCGTCCACGCACCGCTTCCGACCGCGACGTCCTCGTCGTCCGCGACCACCGGCTTGAAGAGGGGCGCGTCCACCACCCACGTAAACGCGAATTCCCCCTCCTGGGCCAGGTTCAGCCGCGCGGCAATCTCCCGGCGCACCGCACCGAGGAGGGTGCGGGTCGCGTCCGCCGGTCCCGCGGCAAAGAAGATGCAGTCACCGGGCGAGGCGCCTGCGGCGGTGGCGAGCCCGGCTCGCTCGGTGTCGGAAAGGTTCTTGGCTACGGGGCCGCCGAGTTCGCCCGCGTCGTCGACGACGACGTACGCGAGTCCCTTCGCGCCACGCTGCTTAGCCCAGTCTTGCCACGCGTCGAGGGTCTTGCGGGGCTGCGAGGCTCCACCCGGCATGACGACCGCTCCGACGTGTGGGGCCTGGAACACCCGGAACGGGGTGTCCCGGAAGTAGTCCGTGAGGTCGACGAGTTCGAGGCCATACCGGAGATCGGGCTTGTCCGTTCCGAAGCGGCGCATGGCCTCGGCGAACGTCAGGCGGGGAATCGGGGTGGTGACAGTCACCCCGATCAGGGCCCACAGCGCCTGAACCACCTCTTCCCCGATCGCGATGACGTCGTCCTGGTCCACGAAGCTCATCTCGACGTCGAGTTGGGTGAACTCGGGCTGACGATCGTTGCGGAAGTCCTCGTCGCGGTAGCAGCGGGCGATCTGGTAGTACTTCTCCATCCCCGCGACCATGAGGAGTTGCTTGAAGAGTTGCGGCGATTGGGGGAGCGCGTACCACGATCCGGGCGAGAGCCGAGAGGGAACGAGGAAGTCGCGGGCCCCTTCCGGCGTCGAATGCGTCAGGGTCGGGGTTTCGATCTCGTAGAAGCCGTGCCGGGCGAGAACCTCGCGGGCGGCCCGGTTGACCTCGGACCGCAAAGCGATCGTCGCTCGAGGCTGGGGACGGCGAAGGTCGAGGTAGCGGTACTTGAGCCGCGTCTCCTCGCCGACGGTCACATACTCATCGATGGGGAAGGGCAGCGGTGCGGCCTCGTTGAGCACCGTGACCTCATCCGCGACCACCTCGACCTCTCCGGAAGGGAGGTTGGGGTTCGCGGAGCCTTCGGGTCGCAGTCGCACGCGTCCCGTCACCTGAATGACGAACTCGGACCGCAACGCGTGAGCGATGTCCTCGCGGATGACCACCTGCGCAAATCCGGACCCGTCCCTCAGGTCGATGAAGGCGACGCCCCCGTGATCGCGACGCCGACCAACCCACCCCGCCAGCGTGACGGTGGTGTCCGCGTCGGACGCGCGAAGGTTTCCTGCGAGATGAGTGCGAAGCACGATCGATCCTTGTTCCTCTGGGGTCCACGGCTATCGGGTGAGAAGCCGGGGAAAGTCTACCGGCGTTCGACCCTGGGCTTGAGATCGGCTGGAGGAGGCATCCACTCGTCCGGGTTGGCTGGGTTCTGGTCGCCCGAGCGAATGTCCTTGACCTCCCCGTCGGTTCCGTCGGCCGCGGGGAACCACACGAACGGAATGCCCCGACGCTCCGCGTACTGGATCTGCTTGCCGAACTTGGCGGCGTTGGGCGATACCTCGACCGCGACCCCCCTCGCCCGCAAGCGTTCCGCGATCGAATCGGAGGCCCTCCTTCCGTCCTCGTCGTTCACCGCGACCACAACGACGGAAGGGGACGCCCTCGTGACGTTCACCCACCCGGCCGATAACGCCCTGCTCACCAGGCGGCTGATCCCGATCGACATCCCCACCCCCGGGAATCCTCCCCCAGCGATGAGGGAGTCGTAGCGCCCTCCCGAGCAAATCGACCCGAGGTCTTCGTGTCCCTCGAGGAACGTTTCGAAGACGCAGCCGGTGTAATAGTCCAGTCCCCTCGCGATGCTGAGGTCGGCGACGGACGCTCCCGGAACCGCCGTGTTGATTGCGTCGACCACCGATCGAAGCCCCGCGATCGCCTCCCTCAGGCTCTCACTCGGCCCCCCGATCGCGGTGGCCCGTGCGACGAGTGCCTCCTCGACCGCCTCTCCCGTGCCGGTGACGGTCGCGAGGCCGAGAATCCCCTCGACCGCGTCACCCGAGACTCCCGCGTCAACCAGAAGTTCCCGGACCGCGGGCGCGCCAATCTTGGGCAACTTATCGACGATGCGTAGCGCCGCGGTGACGTCGACGACGCCGAGGGCGCGATAGAACTCTCCCACGACCGCCCTGCTATTGACCCGAATCGTCACCGGGGGGATCGGGAGTCGGGCCAAGGCGTGCACCATGACGATGGCGACCTCCGCCTCGACGTGCGAGGGAAGGGATTCCCGGCCGACGACGTCGATATCCGCCTGGTAGAACTCCCGGAAGCGTCCTTCTTGTGGGCGCTCTCCACGCCACACCTTCTGGATCTGGTACCGCCGGAACGGGAAGGCGATCCGACCGGAGAATTCCTCAACGTATCGGGCGAAGGGGACGGTGAGGTCGAAGTGAAGGCCGAGCCCGGAGTCGCCATCGTCCGCATCGGCGCGGAGTCTCCTGAGCACGTAGATCTCCTTCGCGGCGTCGGAATCGCCCGCGAGCCGCTCCAGCGGCTCCACCGCGCGGGTCTCGATCTCGATGAACCCGTGAAGCTCGAACGTGTCGCGAAGCGAGTCCACGACGTGCCGTTCGAGTGCTCGCCCCTCCGGTGTCCATTCGGGGAATCCGGAGATGGGGTCGAGTCGGCTCATGCGCACATTGTTCCATTCCCAACCGCCTAAACTAACGAGGCGACACGTCCGGAGGGTCCATGACTACCAAGAAGCAGGCGCGCGCGACGCAGAAGCGTCGGCAGGAGTTGTTCGAGCGCAAGCTCGCGGTGCGCCAGGCTCGTCGGCGCCACCGCCAGCAGATCGTCGGACTCGTGTCAGCCGGCGCGCTTCTGGTTGGGGGTGGATCGCTCGCCGCGGTCTCGTTCGTCGGCAACACCCCACAGGCGAACCCAACCCCGTCGACCACCATCACGCTCTCGACGGAATCGACCCCCGAACCCACCCTCGGCTTTCCTCATGACCTGGCCGCAGGACGGGACTGGACCGGCACCATCACGATGGACCAGGGGACGATCGGGATCAGCCTCGACGGCGTCGCGGCCCCCGTGGCCGTTTCCTCGTTCGTCTACCTCGCCCAAGAGGGCTACTTCGATGGGACGGAGTGCCACCGCCTCGCCTCGAATCCGGATCCCGACTACCCGTCCTTCGCGCTCCAGTGCGGCGATCCGAACGGTAGCGACCCCAAGACCGCCGGAACGGGCGGCCCCGGTTACGCCTTCGGCCCGATCGAAAACGCCCCAGCGGACAACTGGTACCCCGCTGGAACCATCGCGATGGCTCGTGTCGGAGACGACGCTTTCTCCATGGGAAGCCAGTTCTTCATCGTCTATCGTGACTCCTACTTCCCATCGGACACCGCCGGTGGGTATACCGTATTTGGCCATGTGACCGAAGGTCTCGATATTGTGGAGGCAATCGGGGCCGCGGGCACAGACACTGGTCTGACCCAAGGTCGTCCAGCGGAACCCGTCGTCCTTCGTGAGGTGTCTGTTTCATGAGCCCATCCCCGTCACACGAGTCCGTCGCGCCCGTCGATCCTGCAGAGGAACCCGACAGCGCGGAGACCCCGCGACCGTCCGCACCCTCCCCCGCCGCCGTCGCCGCACGAGTGCATCGACCGGTCAAGGTCCCGGTACCGAAGGGCATCGATCCCGATGTTCTCGCTGCCGCGTCCGCGTTTGGGGTGGTCGAAGGGGAGACGGTCTTCGTCATCGATGGCGACACCCGTCACGAGGTGGGCCCGGCCCGTGGGTCGACGCCCCTCGTTTCTTACGTGAAGAAGTACTACGTCCACCTCACCGCCCTCGATCGCTTCAAGGCGAGGCTCGAGGCCGCGGCACCAACACTCCGGGACATCGACGCCTCCCTCGCGGCGGCGAACGCGGTCCTCTCCACGCCTGATTGCGTCGGAGACCTCGGGGAATTCCGCAAGCGGCTCGACGCCGTCACGGAAACGGCGACCGCCGTTCGGGAGAAGCTCGTTCGCGAACGCGAGGAAGCGAAAGCGGCGGCGACGGCGGAGCGGGAGGCCCTCGTCGTGCGTGCAGAAGCAATCGGGGCGAAGGACGCTTCCGCGATCAACTGGAAGAGCGATGCCGCCGAGTTGAAGACGCTTCTCGACGCATGGAAAGAGGCCCAACAGTCCGCGGTTCACATCGGGAAAGACGTCGAACGCGACCTGTGGCACCGCTTCGCTCACGCTCGATCGACCTTCGAAAAGACCAGAAAGCGCCACTTCGCGGAGCTCGACCGCGTCAACACCGTCGTCGCGGGGCGCAAGGAGGAACTCGTCAACCGGGCGGAAGCCCTCGCGACATCGACCAAGTGGGACGACACGACGCGTGAATTCCGCGACCTCATGGCGCAGTGGAAAGCCGCCGGTCGAGGCCGGAAAGCCGTTGACGACGCCTTGTGGGCGCGATTCCAGGCCGCCCAGGATGCGTTCTTCACCGCCAAGCGCGCGGTCCTCGACGCGGAACGCTCGGTTGAGGAAGCCAACCTCGAGACGAAGGAAGCCATTCTCAAAGAGGCGGAGGCCCTCCTTCCGATCAAGGACCTCAGCGCGGCCAAGGTGGCCCTTCACGGAATCCAAGACCGTTTCGAAGCGGCGGGGCGTGTCCCCAAGGCGGACGTGGCCCGGCTCAGCAAGCGCCTCTCCGCGGTCGAGCACGCCATTCGAGAGGCCGACGCGGCCGCGTGGACGCGGCACAATCCCGAAGTCGAGGCCAGGGTCAGCGGGGCGGCGCAGCAACTGATGTCCGCGATCGCCGAACTTGATGAGCAAATCGCGGCCGCCAAGGAGGCGGGCGAGAAGAAGACCGTCAAGGAACTTCAGGAGTCCCGGGACACTCGACAGGCGTGGCTCGATCAGATTCAGACGTCCGCCTCGTAGCGAAGTTCTCCCCAGGTCGGACCCGACCTCTCGCGCGAGCGGCGTTTGGGCGCCACCCTGAGGACGTGGACCTTGTCACCGACCGAGACGTTGGAGCGGTTCCCCTCGGGCGCATGATCCGTGACGGGATTGTCGTTCCCCTCGCCCCGGGCTTCGCAGCGCCCCTCGACCTTCCCCTCACGAAGGACGACCGAGCCTCAACCCTCGCGAATGCCGTGCCGGAACACACGGTCGTCTCCGGCCTTGCCGGTCTCTGGATCCACGGTGGTGGAACGCGACCCATCGATGTCGACCTCGTGGGGCTCAAGGGTCTCCATCGGACCTCTCCCGACGTTCATCCGCGAGGGTGGCGCGTGCGGTTCCACTCCGGACGCGCGGCGGAGGAAACCGGTGAACGGCTGTCCGGGATGCGCGTTGCCACCCCGGAGAGGTGTGCGTGCGACGCGTTGCGTTGGGACGACCTTGACACGGCGATTCCCTCAATCGTCGGTGCGATCCACCAGGGATTCGTTCAGCCGTCTTCCGTGGATGCCCTCGTCGGTGAAACGAACCCTCGGGGACTCGGAGCCGCACGTATGACGAGCGCGTGGGCGGCCATTCGAGCCAGCATCCCCTAAGAGGGCTTGCGTGACCCCGTGAGGCGTCGAACGTCGTAGACCCCATCAATGTGTCGGACGGCGTTGAGGACGGCTCCCAGATGAGAAGGGTCCGCCATCTCGAACGTGAAACTCGAGAAGGCAACCCGATCCCTCGTGGTCTTGACGTTCGCCGCGAGGATGTTGACGTGATTGTCGGAGAGGACTCGGGCGACATCGGAGAGGAGTCGGGCGCGATCGAGTGCCTCCACTTCGATCTGCACGAGGAATGTCGCCTCGGTATTACCGGTCCAAGCCACGCTCACAATCCGTTCGGGCTGCGCGCGGAGGGCCTTGAGGTTGTCGCAATCCGCTCGGTGGATCGACACGCCCGATCCCCGCGTCACGAACCCTTCGATCTCATCACCTGGGACCGGGGTACAGCAGCGGGCGAGCTTCACGACGACGTCCGTCAGCCCGTGAACGGAGACACCGGGATCGCTCTTGTCGCGCCGCGTCCCCCTCGTCCCCGGACGCGTGATCTCGGTGAGGTCCTCGTCCGCCCCCTCGTCGCCCCCGACCGCCTCGACCATGCGGGATACGATGTCGGACGCCTGCTCCTTGTGCTCCCCGATCGCCGAATAGAGGGCGTCGACGTCCTCGTAGTGCATCTCCCTGGCAAGCGCAAGAAGCGACTGCTTGCTCATCATCCTTTGGATGGGGAGGTGCTGACGGCGGATCGCCTTGGCGAGAAGGTCACGCCCCCCCTCGATGCTCTCCTCCCTGCGCTCCCGCGTGAACCAGTGACGAATCTTGTTCCGTGCGCGCGCGCTTTGGACGAACTCCAACCAGTCGCGTTTGGGGGCAGCGTTTTCGTCAGACGACGTTAGGACCTCGACGGTGTCACCATTGTCCAGTCGAGAGTCGAGGGGAACGAGGCGTCCGTTGACCCTTGCCCCGATGGTCTTGTGCCCCACCTCGGTGTGGACGGCGTAAGCGAAATCCACCGGTGTCGACCCCTGAGGAAGGGGGATGAGCTTTCCCCCCGGAGTGAAGATGTACACCTCCGACTGGCTGATCTCCCCCCTCAGCGCATCGAGGAACTCGCTCGGGTCGACCGTCTCTTGCTGCCAATCCGCAAGCTGCCGCAACCAACCCATCTCGCCACCGCCCTCCACGGCTTTGGGCTGGTCCCCCAACTTGTACCGCCAGTGGGCGGCGAGACCGTATTCCGCCATGCGGTGCATCTCCAGGGTGCGGATCTGGAACTCGACCGGCTTACCGGAGGGCCCGATGACGGTGGTGTGGAGAGATTGATAGAGGTTGAACTTGGGGGTGGCGATGTAGTCCTTGAACCTGCCGGGAATGGGCTGGTACCGGGCGTGCATCGCCCCCAAGACCGCGTAGCAGTCCCGGATCGATTCGACGAGGATCCGCATCCCGACGAGGTCGTAGATATCGGAGAGGTCCCGACCCCGAACGATCATCTTCTGGTAGACGGAGTAGTAATGCTTGGGTCGGCCGGTAATGGTCGCCTTAATCTTCATCTCCCGTAAGACGGTCTCAACCTCGGAGCGAACCTGGTCGAGATACTTCTCCCTCTCGGGGGCTCGCTCCGCGACAACGTCGACGATCTCCTGGAAGATCTTGGGATACAGCGTGGCGAACGAGAGGTCTTCGAGTTCCCACTTGATGGTGTTGAGCCCCATGCGATGGGCGAGCGGGGCGTAGATCTCCAGGGTTTCCTGAGCCTTGCGGCGGGCGTTCTCGATGGGCACGTAGCACCACGTCCGCGCATTGTGGAGGCGGTCGCAGAGTTTGAGGATGAGGACGCGAATGTCCTTCGCCATCGCGAGCACCATCTTGCGGACCGTTTCGGCTTGCGAAGCCTCTCCGTACACGATCTTGTCGAGTTTGGTGACCCCATCGACCATCATGGCGATTTCGTCGCCGAACTCCTGGCGAACCATGTCGATCGTCACGCCGGTGTCTTCGACGACATCGTGAAGGAGAGCGGCCGCGACGACCGTTTCCGGAAGCCCCAATTCCGCGACGATGACCGCCACCGCGATGGGGTGGGTGATATACGGATCGCCGCTCATGCGCTCCTGACCCTCGTGGGCGCGCGAGGCCACCTCGAAGGCTTGCTCGATGAGCGCGGTCTTCCCCTTGGGGTACATGCGTCGATAGGCCTCGAGTACGGGTTCGATCCCGGTGGTGAGTTTCTGGCGGCGCAAGAACCCCAAGGGTCCGCCGGGGGTCGATGCGAGCAGCGAGGGCTCGAGATCGGGGGACGGGGAAGGCGGCGGCTCGGACGAGGGGGAGGCTGGGGGCGGGGAGGCGGGGCGCGTGTCTGTCATAGCCCTCCTCCGGCGGTAAGAGTCTTAAGTCTACGACCGACGCTTCCGCTTGGGCTGCGCCGCTGTACCGCGGTGCTCACCCTTGATGAGCGCGCCAACCCTAACGTTGCCGTCCGCGTCGACTGAACCATGGCCCGACGCACGAGCCGCCAGAACGGCTTGCGTGTGCTGGCGGATGCGCGGCTCCCGGTCACGGAGGGCGACCTCGACGGGGGTGGCGACGAAGATCGAGGAGTACGTCCCGACGGCCATTCCGACGAAAAGCGCAAGGGAGATGTCCTTGAGCGTTCCCGCTCCGAGGAGGAAGGCACCGACGAAGAGGATCGACGACACGGGGAGAAGCGCGACGATCGAGGTGTTGAGCGACCGCACCAGGGTCTGGTTGACCGCCAGGTTCGCCAATTCGTCGTACGTGTATCTCGTCTGCGAGGTCACATTGGCGGTGTTCTCCCTCACCTTGTCGAACACCACGACGGTGTCGTAGAGGGAGTACCCGAGAATGGTGAGGAATCCGATGACGGAGGCGGGGGTGATCTCGAAGCCGACGGCCGCGTATACGCCCACGGTGAAGACGAGGTCGTGGAAGAGGGCGACGAGGGCCGCGGCGGCCATCCTCCACGCCCGGAAGTACATCGACATGACCATCGTGACGAGGACGAGGAAGATGATGAGACCCTTGATGGCCTTGTTGGTGACGTCGGCACCCCAGTTCGCGCCCACGAACGTCGATGACACCTCGGCGGGATGATCCGGCGTCCCGTACGCCGCCGCTAGGGCATTCTCAATCTCGCTGGAGAGCGTGGCGTCGTCGATCGCGGGATCGGTCGACTTGCCGATCTCGACCCTGACGCTCGACACCCCACCGGTGGTGAGAACCTGTGTGA
>CAZMCU010000009.1:24284-26195 GCA_964564915.1 uncultured Demequinaceae bacterium
TTGCCGATCTCGACCCTGACGCTCGACACCCCACCGGTGGTGAGAACCTGTGTGATGGGAACCTGATCGGGGACGAATTCGGCGACCACCTGCCGCGCGGGGCCGAGGTCGGTGGTGGATACTCCGCTAACGATGAAAGAACTGCCTCCCCTGAAGTCGATCCCCGGGTTGATCCCATTGCCCACGAGGCCCACGAGCGAGGCGATAGAAAGCCCGACGAGGACCGCAGAGACCACGAACCACCACTTTCGTTTGCGAACGATCCCGTAGCTCTTGTCGCCGGAGTGTAGGGCGTTGCCCCAGGAGGCCAGGCTGAGATTCACGAGCGACCACCCCTTTCGAGCGCTGCCTTGCGTTCCGCGAGGGTCTGGGGGGCAAGTTCGACTCGACCCCGACCCTTGTAGGTAACGCCCCTACCGAGCAGGCGCGGGTCGAGTCCCGAGAGCCGGTGCCCATCGCCGAAGAACCTCGTCCGAGCGATGAGAATGAGCATCGGGTGGGTGAAGCGGGTGAGGACAATGAGGTCAATGATCGTCGTGAGCCCCAGGGTGAAGGCGAAGCCTCGCACGTTACCGACGGCCGTCACGTAGAGGACGCCGGCCGCGAGGAGGCTCACCGTGTCGGAGGCGAAGACGGTCCGCCTCGCCCTCTGCCACCCGTGATCGACCGCGGCGATGAGGGTCCGACCCTCCCGTAGCTCGTCCCTCACCCTCTCGAAGTAGACGATGAAGGAGTCCGCCGTGATACCGATCGAGACGATAAGACCCGCGATACCCGCGAGACTCAATCGATACCCTAGGAGCCCGGAAAGCACGCAGATGGACCCGAACGTCAGTGACCCGGCGACCACGAGCGAACCAACCGTGATGGCCGCGAGAGCACGGTATTGAATGAGGGAGTAGAAGACGACGAGGATGAGGCCGATGAGTCCAGCGAGCATTCCGTTCTTGAGCTGGTCTTGTCCGAGGAGCGCGCTGACCTGGCTTGACGTCTGCTCGGTGAGGGTGATCGGGAGCGAGCCGTACCTCAGCTCGTTGGCCAGGAGTTCCGCCTCCGCCCTCAGCATCGGGGGCACGTCGCGATAGATCTGAGCCTCGCCACCCGGAATCATCTGGTGAACCGTCGGAGCGGAGATGACTAGCCCATCGAGGACCATCGCGAATCGGTCGCGCACCGAGGTGCCGTCGTGTGGGAATTGGGCCAGCCTCCGCGTGACTTCGGTGAACTCCGACGCTCCAGCCGAGGTGAACGACAAGAACACCATGTACGAGTTCTTGCCGCCGCTTGAGGGGCCGGAGGTCGCCTTGGCGACATCGATGCCGAGGATATCGACGGGGCCCAGGACGTACTTGGTCGTGCTTCCCGTACCGTCGGGGTCTTCCTCGCACGTGACGAACGCCTTCGTTGGGTCCCCGCCGTCCAGCCGGATCGTCGCAATGGACTCCGCGCTTGAGCAGTCGAGCGCGTTCCACTCGTCGATGGTGTCTTGGGTGATCGACGCGTACGACGAGTGGTTTCCGTTGGCTACCGAGGCATAGGGATCCGTCGCCGGGGAGAGGTCCGGCAGCGGGTCGTTCCAGGTCGGCGGATACGCAAGGTAGAGGACGGGCCGGAACTGCAACTGGGCGGACTTCTCGACGAGGGCGAGGGTCGCCGGATCGGGCACCCCGGGGATGGATACGAGGATGTTGGTGCCCTGGGTGGTGACCAGGGCCTCCGACACGCCCTGTCCGTTGATCCTCCTGCGCATGACGTCGATCGCCTGGCTCAGGTCCGAGGCGGTAACATCGCTCCCATCGGCGTGGCTCGGTGCGAAAAGGATCTCCTGCCCGCCCTTGAGGTCGAGCGCGAGCCCCGGCGTCCAGGGAAGGTGCTTGACGTAGACGTTGTACGCCATCCCCCCCGCGAGTG
>CAZMCU010000009.1:26295-28296 GCA_964564915.1 uncultured Demequinaceae bacterium
GGCGTCCAGGGAAGGTGCTTGACGTAGACGTTGTACGCCATCCCCCCCGCGAGTGCGAACATCAACACGACCAGCCCCACTAGCGTGCGGCGCGCGTTCCTCGTTGCTGACGTCACTGAAGTCCTTCTGGTCGACGATCGTGGGGAGAAGCCCAGCCGATTCTAGGCGCTTCCCCACTCACACGTCGAACCGAGCACGCGTGCCGCCCACCTAACCAGTCGCGGAGGGCTCACTCGAAGAGGCGCGACGCGACGCCGTTAGCCGCGGGCGATGCCCCCGAGTCGATCCCCATGTGCTTCCACGCGGCAGGGGTCGCGACCCTTCCGCGTGGGGTGCGCGTGATGAGACCCTCGCGAACGAGGAAGGGTTCGGCGACGGTCTCGACGGTCTCCACCTCCTCCCCCACCGCGATCGCGAGGGTCGAGAGGCCGACGGGACCCCCGGAGAATCGAGTACAGAGGGCGCGCAGCACGGCCCGGTCGAAGCGGTCGAGGCCAAGGGAGTCCACCTCGTACATGTCGAGGGCCGCGAGCGCGGCATCGAGGGTACCCGTTCGATCCCCGTGGACCTCGGCCCAGTCCCTCACCCGACGGAGAAGGCGGTTCGCCACGCGCGGCGTACCGCGGGAGCGCCCCGCGACCTCGCTCGCCGCTTCCTCGTCGACCACGAACCCCAGGAGGCCAGCGGAGCGTTTGAGGATCGCCCGAAGGTCGTCGTCGGAGTAGAAGTCGAGGTGACCGGTAAACCCGAAGCGATCGCGCAGCGGGGCGGGAAGCAGCCCCGCCCGCGTCGTCGCCCCCACGACCGTGAAGGGAGGCAGGCTCAAGGGGATCGACGCCGCCCCCGCCCCTTTTCCGACGACGACGTCGACACGGAAGTCCTCCATCGCGAGGTAAAGCATCTCCTCGACGGGCCGCGCGAGACGGTGAATCTCGTCGATAAAGAGCACCTCGCCCTCGGCGAGCGACGACAGGATGGCGGCAAGGTCGCCCGCGTGTTGGATCGCGGGGCCGGACGTGACCCGGAGCGTCGACCCCATTTCCCTCGCGACGATCATGGCTAGGGTGGTCTTCCCCAAACCTGGTGGCCCCGAGAGGAGGACGTGGTCGGACGCCGCCGCGCGCGCCTTCGCCGCACCGAGGACGAGGCCCAATTGCTCGCGGACGGTCTGCTGTCCAACGAACTCGCCGAGGCTCGCAGGCCGGAGGGCGGCCTCATTCGCCCGTTCGATCGCGTCGGCAGCCGGATCGACGAGCCGGGTCTCATCCACGGCTGCCTCCCAGCCTCTGAAGCGCCGCCCGTAGCACGCCGGGCACCTCGTCCGCGCCAACCCCCTCGGGGGCGACCGCCTCGACGGCGGCACGGGCGTCGCGCGCGTTCCACCCGAGCCCCACGAGTGCCTCCGTGACCTGGTCGCGACCGTCGGCGGGGGCACGGGGCACGCCGGGGGCGCCCTCGGGAAGTCGCCCGGATAGTTCGAGGATGAGGCGAGCCGCGACCTTGGGCCCGATGCCCGGCACCCGCTCAAGCGCCCCCCTGTCGCCTCGTGCGACGGCCGCCGCAAGGTCTCCGGGAGCGTGAACGGCGAGCATGGACAGCGCGAGGCGAGGTCCGACCCCGGTAACGGACTGAAGGACGACGAACGCGTCCCTCTCCGCCGGCGTCGAGAAGCCATAGAGGGTGAGCGAATCCTCGCGCACGACGAGGTGGGTGTGCACGGTCGCACCCTCCCCCGCTCGAGCCTCCGCGAGCGTCGAGGGGGTCGACAACACCGTGAAGCCAACGCCCCCGACATCGATGACCAGGGAAGAAGCGGTGACTCCCGCGACCCTGCCCGTGAGTTGTGCGATCACCCGACCTCCGTGGCGACTCGAACGTATGTACGAACCACGCTACGGCAGGACGGGCCTTCAGGTGCGGCGACGCGCCGCGCGTTCCGCCTCCGCCCACGCTCGTTGTGCGGGCGTTACGACGGCGCCCGGAGCCGCTCCGGAGCCCGAT
>CAZMCU010000009.1:28396-40558 GCA_964564915.1 uncultured Demequinaceae bacterium
CCCGATCCGCCCCCGCCCCTCCAGGCGTGGCAGATGGCGATCGCCAGCGCGTCGGCGGCGTCCGCTGGGCTCGCGGGGACGTCCTGGCCGAGGAGGCGTCGCACCATTTCGGCCACCTGAGCCTTGGCCGCGCGGCCGCTCCCCGTCACGGCGGCTTTGACCTCGGACGGTGTGTAGAGGGCGACCGGTATCCCACGACGCTCCGCCGCAAGCATCACCACACCGGAAACCTGAGCCGTCCCCATAACGGTCCGAACGTTGTGTTGGGAGAAGACCCGTTCCAGCGCGAGTGCATCGGGGCGGAACTCGTCGAGAGCATGCTCGATCGCGTCGGAGATGGCCGCGAGGCGATGCGAGACCTCGTCCCCCGCCTCGGACGTTGCCACGGAAACGGAGACGAGCCCAACGGTCCGCGACGGCCCGGCGTCGATCACGCCCAGTCCGCACCGCGTGAGACCGGGATCGACCCCAAGGATCCGCACGCTACTCCTCGGCCGCCGCAAGGACCTCGTCGGAGGCGTCGAAGTTCGAATACACGTTCTGGACGTCGTCGCTATCCTCCAACGCTTCGACGAGTCGAAGCATCTTGCGGGCACCGTCGATGTCGACCTCAACCTGCATCGACGGGACAAAGGTCACTTCGGCCTGCTCGTAGTCGATGTTCGCGGATTGAAGGGCGGAGCGAACGGCCACCAGGTCACCGGGCTCCGAAAGAATCTCGAAGAAATCGCCGAGATCGGTGAGGTCCTGTGCTCCGGCGTCGAGGGTCGCCTCGAGGATGCGATCCTCGGTGACCCCCTCCTCTTTCGCGACGATGACCTGGCCCTTGCGGGAGAACAGGTACGCGACGGAGTTGGGGTCCGCGAGCGTGCCGTTGTTGCGCGTAAGAGCCGTGCGCACCTCCATCGCGGCACGGTTGCGGTTGTCCGTCAGGCACTCGATGAGCATCGCGACGCCCCCGGGGCCGTAGCCCTCGTACATGATCGTCTCGTACGCCGCACCGCCGTCCTCCAACCCGGCTCCGCGCTTGAGGGCGCGATCGATGTTGTCGTTGGGAACGGATGACTTCTTGGCCTTCTGGACGGCGTCGAACAGGGTCGGGTTGCCATTGAGGTCGGCTCCCCCCATGCGCGCCGCGACCTCGATGTTCTTGATGAGCTTGGCAAATAGCTTGCCCCGTTTGGCATCGACGATGGCCTTCTTGTGTTTGGTCGTCGCCCATTTGGAGTGTCCGGACATGTCTTCCCTTCAGCTGCGCGCCACCCGGGCGCGGACGATGTCGACGAAGAAGCCGTGGACGCGCGACTCGCCCGAGATCTCGGGGTGAAACGCCGTCGCGACGAGGTTCCCGTGCTGTACGGCCACGACTCTACCGCCATGCGAGTCGTCGGTGGCGAGCACCTCGACCCCCTCCCCCACCTGCTCGACCCAGGGAGCTCGGATAAAGGTCGCATGCATCGGCCGCCCATCGGGCAACCACGTGATCGTCACCTCCGAGGAATCCACCTGACGGCCAAACGCGTTGCGTCGAACCGTCATGGGGATCCCGCCGAGCGTTTGCTGGTCGTGCGTGCCATCGAGGACGGTATCCGCGAGCAGGATCATACCCGCGCAGGTTCCGAGCACGGGGATACCCTCGGCGATCCTCTGTCGCAGGGGCTCGAACAGCCCGAAGGCACGGAGAAGCTTGTCGATCGTCGTCGACTCCCCCCCGGGAAGAATGAATCCGTCCACCGCTTCCATCTCCCCTAGACGCCGAACCCCGATCGCGTCGACCCCGAGTCCCGCGAGCACGGCGAGGTGCTCCCGCACGTCCCCCTGAAGGGCAAGGACGCCGACGACGGGCGCGGGGCTCATGCCTCCTCCGTTCCCAAATGCCGCAAGACGCCGTCCCACGGAAGGACGGTCTCCAGCAATTCTCCCAGGGCGAGGGGGAACACATCGATGTCGAAGGAGCGGACCTCCTGAAGGGTGTGCCACCGAACGTCGTCGATCGTCGCATGCTCGGCCTCCGTCCAGACCGCCTCCGGTCGTGCGACGGCGTCGGCGACGCGCGCAAGGAAGAAGTGTTCGTGCTGGATGTAGGGGCTCCGCATGAAGTCGAACTTGGCGGTGCGCTCCCACACCGGACCGACGAGGGCCTCCTCGGGGATGTCGTACCCCGTCTCTTCTCGCGCTTCCCGCGCGGCCCCGGCCCGCGGGGATTCAAAGTCGTGAAGGCCTCCCCCTGGCGTGAACCACCACGCACGCTCCGGCAAAAAGGGGTCGTGTCCTTTGAGGAGGAGGATGCGGTCGTCCGCATCGAAGAGAAGGACACGCGCCGCCTCCCGGGGAGTCTCCTCCTCGGTCGTCACGGGCGCGAACCTACCAGCCGCGCTCGGCGAGGCGATGCGGCTCGGGAACGTCCTCGACGTTGATGCCAATCATCGCTTCTCCGAGTCCGCGCGAGACGTCGGCGATGACCTTGGGGTCGTCGAAGAACGTGGTCGCCTTGACGATCGCCGCAGCGCGCTTGGCTGGATCCCCCGACTTGAAGATGCCGGAACCGACGAACACCCCTTCCGCCCCGAGCTGCATCATCATCGCGGCGTCGGCGGGTGTGGCGATCCCTCCTGCGGTGAACATCACGACCGGAAGTTTGCCCTTCTCCGCAACCTCCTTGACGAGGGGGTAGGGGGCCTGCAGGTCCTTGGCCGCGACGAACAGTTCGTCCTCCGCCATGGACGTCAGTCGACGGATCGCCCCGAGGATCGACCGCATGTGGGTGGTCGCGTTGGAGACGTCCCCCGTACCGGCCTCTCCCTTGGATCGGATCATGGCCGCTCCCTCGGAGATACGACGGAGCGCCTCTCCCAGGTTGGTCGCGCCGCACACGAACGGGACGGTGAACTTCCACTTGTCGATGTGGTTCTCGTAGTCCGCTGGTGTGAGCACCTCGGATTCGTCGATGTAGTCCACGCCGAGGCTTTCGAGCACCTGGGCCTCGACGAAGTGGCCGATGCGAGCCTTCGCCATCACGGGGATCGAGACGGCGTCGATGATGCCTTGGATGAGGTCGGGGTCGCTCATGCGGGCAACGCCACCCTGGGCGCGAATGTCGGCGGGCACGCGCTCAAGTGCCATGACCGCGACGGCGCCAGCGTCCTCGGCGATTGTCGCTTGCTCCGCCGTGACGACGTCCATGATGACGCCGCCCTTGAGTTGCTCGGCCATGCCCCGCTTGACGAGGTCGGTACCAACCTTGGGTGCGTTGTGTGCTTTCTCGGCCATGATGTGAGGCCCCCGATCAGTGTTCGGAGTACATCCTAATCGCCTGGTGATAGGTCTCCTCGACGCGGGGAGCGACCTCCTCCCAATCGAAGAGGGCGCCGCATCGTTGGCCGCGCCTCGCGAGCGTCAGGCGGGCGGCGGGGTTCTGAATGAGGCCGATGACGATTTGGGCCATGTTCTCGACGTCTCCGACACGGTGAAGCGCGATGCTCGGCTCGCCTCCTTGCGCGGTCGCGACGTCGCGAAAGGCGGCGAGATCGCTCGCGACGACGGCAGCCCCCGCAGCCATGGCCTCGACGATGACAATCCCGAAACTCTCTCCTCCCCGATTGGGCGCGCAGTAAATGTCAACGGACGACATGAACCGTTGCTTAAGCGACTCGTCCAGTTCGCCCACCGACTCCGCCCCCGCGGCGATGATCCTCGACCGGGCCCGCTCCGAGTACCGTCCCGCGACCAGGAACCGCACCCCGGGGAACACCTCCCTGACGCGGGGGATGATCGCCAGGAAGTCCTCAAGGCCTTTCCGCGGCTCGTCCATGCGGCCAAGGATGCCGACCGTCGGGCGTTCCTCCGTTCCGAGCCACGCTTCCCGCGGTGGTGCGGCGACAAACGCCTTGGTCGACACCCCGTTGGGGATGATGTGCGTCGCCTCGAGCCGCAAATGCTCCTTAACGGTGCGGTCGGCCGAAGGAGAGACGGCGATGCGCGCGTCGAGGACCTCCATCCCCGGCTTGATGAACGGCTTGGCGAGTCGCATCAGCTTCGAGGAGTCGTTCGAGGAGTGAAACGTTGCCACGGTCGGGCCGACGCGGGCCCACATCGCGAGGAGCGCGAGCGAGGGTGCGCCCGGCTCGTGCAGGTGGACGATGTCGAATCGCCCATTCAGCAACCATTCCCGGACACGCGCGGCGGCGAAAACGCTGAACTTCACCCGCGCCGTCGAGCCGTTGTACGAAAGCGGAACGGATCGCCCAGCAGGGTCGACAAAACCGGGAACCGGCATCCCGGGCGCCGATGGCGCCAGGACACGCACGTCGTGCCCGAGGTCGATCAACGCGGCGGCGAGATCCGTGACGTGCAGTTGCACGCCTCCGGGTCGGTCGAGCGAGTAGGGGCACACGATACCGATCTTCATTCGGTGTCCCCTGAGTCGATCCAGCCGAAACGTTGGAGCATGTGCCAGTCCTCCGGATGCCGGGAAATGCCCTCGGCGAGGAAGCTCGCCCACTCCTGCGTCATGTCCGGCACGCGGTCCAGTCTGGCCCCCTGCGGGACGGGCACGATAGGGCCGAATTCCATCACCGTCCCCCACCTTGAGCGGGCGGCTCGTCTGGCGCGCCCCCTCAGGCGCTCGTAGTGCACCGATAGGGGAAGGAGTGCGGTATCCGTCGCAATCGCCAGCGCGGCTGGTCCGGGAGCAACCCTCACCCGGTGTCCCCACATGTCGACGGCGATGCCGCTCCCGCTGAGGTCACGGTCGGCGAGGAGGGCAAGGACGCCACCGCGCTCCTTCGCGGCCACGATAAGACTCCGGAACGTCGCGGAGCCCTCATTGCCCAGAACCGTCATGCCCAGACCCTCGCGGAACCGAACGAATTCGTCGAACACTTCCTGAGGTTTGAGCACTTCGGCAACGGTGGTGATGGGGGCGAGATTGCGGCACGTGAACGCCCCGACGAGGTCCCAGTTGCCGGAATGCCCAAGGGCGACGACGATTCGACCGGGATCGGCGATGCGCGCGAACGCCGAGCCCTCCCCGATCATCCTCATTCGGGAGTCGATGACGTGACCCTTCATCCGGGGGAGTTCCAGGACCTCGGCGTAGTAGCGCGCCGCCGACGCCATCGCCCGGCGGGATAGCTTCCGGAGCGCCTTGCCGTCGAGGCCCGTCACCCGGTGGAGGTTGTCCTCGAGCCGGGTCACCCCCTTCCCGTGTCGAACCCAAGCGATCCATGTCCCGAATCCTGCGGCGAGCCGCACGACAGTGAGGGGGAAGAACCGCGAGACCTTCCACGCGAAGAGGAACGCGTTCATCCGCTAGGCGCTCACCTTGGTTGGAAGAGCGGAGTTGAGCTTGTTCGCTTTCCACACGTCCCATCCGCGTTGAATCACGGTGATGAGCGCCGCGGCAGAGAGGAAGAAGAGCGTGTAGGTCAGGACGAGGACGGTGACGCCCAACCCGACGAGCCCAGAAGCGATAAGGCCGATGGTCAGCCGGTCCGCCCGGGTCGCGATGCCCGACTTCGAGTCGATCCCGAGCCCCTCGGCCCTCGCCCTCGCGTACGGGACGAAGGAGCCAAGGCCCATGCACAGGAGGGCGGCGAGTGCCGTCACGCGGTGGTAGTCGATCATCCCCCACGCGATTCCCCCGAAGACGGCGGCGTCAACGAAACGATCGAGTGTGGAATCCAGGAAGGCGCCGAATCGGGACGACTTGCCCGTCGCTCGTGCGATCATCCCGTCGGTCAGGTCGAGGAGCGCGCACCACCATACGACCATCGTCCCGACGAAGAGGCTGTAGATGTTGGTGCCCGCCCGCGGGAAGAACCACAGGGCTCCAAAGAGCGCGCCCGCCGACCCCGCGATGGTCACGACGTTGGGGTGCACATTGAGTTTCACCATCAACTTGGCGATCCCCTTGTAGGTCGCCATGAAGGGCGGCCCCATCCACTTGACCATCAGTTCTCCTTGGTTGAGGTTGCGCGGGCCCAACCTTCGCTGACCCGGCGCCAGGTGTCATCGAGCAATTCCGACATCGCCTTGGTTCGCGCGATGATCGGGAGGAAGTTGGCGTCGCTCGCCCAGCGAGGGACGACGTGCTGGTGGATGTGCTCCGCGATTCCCGCCCCTCCGCTCTTCCCCTGGTTCATGCCGATGTTGAATCCCGTCGCGTTGCTCGTCGCCTCGAGAACCCGCATGGCGGTCTGGGTCATGCTCGCCATTTCGTTTCGCTCGGCGTCAGTCACATCCCAGTACATGGCGACGTGCCGATAGGGGCAGATCATGAGATGACCGGGGTTGTAGGGATACAGATTGAGCAGGGCGAAGCAGTGCTCTCCTCGAGCGACGACCAGCGCGGCTCTGTCGTCTCCCTCGTGTTTGAGGCACAAGGGGCAGCCCTGATCGGGGGTCAACCCTTTACGATCGAACGCGTCTTTCACGTACGCCATGCGGTGAGGCGTCCAGAGGCGCTCGAAGCCGTCTCCCGGGCCGCCCATCTTCTCCGCGTCTTCGATCGTCACACGCGCTCCCTGCCCTGGACGGCGTCGACGATGCGGCGAATCGCCTTGTCGATCGGTACACCGTTCTCTTGGGATCCGTCACGGAAGCGGAACGAGACGGCCCCCGCCTCGGCATCCTCACCCCCGGCGATGAGCACGAAAGGCACCTTCTGCTTGGAGGCGTTGCGGATCTTCTTGGGGAATCTCTCATCCCCGTCGTCGATCTGCGCTCGTATCCCCTCAGTGCGTAGGCGGGCGACGACGTCGGCGAGGTAGTCGTTGAACGGTTCGGCGACGGGGATGGCGAGCACCTGGACGGGTGAGAGCCACGCGGGGAACGCCCCGGCGTAGTGCTCGGTCAAGATCGCGAAGAAGCGTTCGATCGAACCAAACAACGCGCGGTGGATCATGACGGGACGCTGGCGCGTGCCGTCGGCCGCCGTGTATTCCAGTTCGAAGAGTTCGGGAAGGTTGAAGTCGAGTTGGATGGTCGAGATCTGCCACGTGCGACCGATCGCATCGCGCGCCTGGACGGAGACCTTGGGTCCGTAGAACGCCGCGCCTCCGGGGTCCGGACGCAACTCGAGGCCAGACGCTTCCCCCACCTCGGCCAACGTGCGTGTCGCCTCCTCCCACACGGCGTCGTCCCCGACGAACTTGTCGGGATTCTTGCTCGAAAGCTCAAGGTAAAAGTCATCGAGCCCGTAGTCCTTGAGGAGGCCGAGGACGAAGGTGAGAAGCGACGTGAGTTCGTCCTTCATCTGCTCGCGAGTGCAGTAGATGTGGGCGTCGTCCTGGGTGAATCCGCGGGCGCGGGTGAGGCCATGGATGACGCCGGACTTCTCGTAGCGGTATACCGTGCCAAACTCGAACATCCTCAGGGGCAGTTCCCGGTAAGAGCGCCCGCGCGACCGGAAGATCAGGTTGTGCATGGGGCAGTTCATGGGCTTGAGGTAGTAGTCCGCCCCCTGGCGCGTGACGTTGCCGTCCGCGTCGATCACCTCGTCGAGATGCATGGGCGGGTACATGCCATCCGCGTACCAGTCGAGGTGGCCGGAGATCTTGAAGAGTTGTGCCTTAGTGATGTGCGGGGAGTAGACGAACTGGTACCCCTCCTCGATGTGGCGTCGACGCGCGTACTCCTCCATTTCCATGCGGACGATGCCGCCGTTGGGATGGAAGACGGCGAGGCCGGAGCCGATCTCGTCGGGGAACGTGAAGAGATCGAGTTCGGTGCCGATGCGCCGGTGGTCGCGGCGTTCGGCTTCCGCTATCCGGTTGCGATACGCGACGAGTTCGTCCTTCGTGGGCCACGCGGTGCCGTAAATGCGTTGGAGTTGAGGGTTCTTCTCGCTGCCGCGCCAATACGCGGCCGCCGAACGCATCAACTGCCACCCGTTCCCGATGAGACGAGTCGACGGAAGGTGGGGGCCCCGGCAGAGGTCCTTCCATGCGACCGTGCCGTCTTTGCGGACGTTGTCGTAGATGGTGAGTTCTCCCGCGCCAACCTCGACGGACGCGCCCTCCGCACCGGCGGCTTCCGCGGCGGGTGCGGTGGACTTGAGGCCGATCAGTTCGCATTTGTAGGGCTCGGCGGCGAGTTCCTTGAGGGCCTCCGCGTCGGTGACGACCCGGCGACTGAAGGTTTGCCCCTCCTTGACGATGCGTTCCATCTCCTTCTCCAGGGCCTTGAGGTCCTCCGGGGTGAACGCCTCGGCAACGTCGAAGTCGTAGTAGAACCCATCGGCGATGGGCGGGCCGATGCCGAGCCGCGCTTGGGGGTTGACGCGCTGGACGGCCTGGGCAAGCACGTGAGTGGTTGAGTGGCGCAGCACGGAGAGGCCGTCCGGACTGTCGATCGTGACAGCCTCGACAACGTCTCCATCCGCTAGGACATGGGCCAGGTCGCGCAGGACTCCCCCCACGCGCATCACGACAACCTCCCGGCGATCGCCGTAGAGGTCCGTGCCCGTCGTGCCGACGTCAACCTTGCGGTCGTCGCCGTCCACGGTCACGCTGATGCTCGCCACGTCGCCTCCTCGGTTCGGGCCGCGTATCGGCCCAGCAACGATGCTACCGAGAATCGATGGCGGCACATCCCGCGCGTGTGGCGGCGTCGGTATTCACTCCGACCGTGCGCCGAAGAGAGCGCGTCCTTCACCTCGTCCGGAATGGCCTTATCGACCGCCTCCAGGAATCCCCCCAGTCCCGTGATGCCCCGCCAGTGAAGACATCGGGAGGCGCTGAGCACCGCAGTGCTCAGCGCCTCCTCGCAATGCCCAACGAATTTACTTGGTCGCCTTCTTGACGGCCGCCGCGCTCTTGGCTTTCGCCTTCGCGGGGGCAGCCTTCGCCTTGGTTGCGGCCGCCTTTACCGGCGCCTTTGCCTTCGCAGGTGCAGCCTTTGCCTTAGCCTTAGCTTCGGCCTTCTTAGCCTTCGCCCTCCCACCGAAAATGCCCATGGTGTTCTCCATTCGTCGCTGTGCCGGGCGCGCCAATTGTAGTCCTGGGACGATCACGCGACACGTAATCGCCGTGCAGACTCTTTCCGTCTATCCGACCTCGCTGGAGGTTACCTTCGTGCGGTGAAAAAGGGCGGGCCATCGTAGTCGAGATCGAAATCTCCCTCGATCGTCACGGTGCACCCCTTGTTGCGAAGCCACATCGCCATTGCTTCGACGGCATCGTCCGCGATTGGACCGGAGCACAGCAAAGGTAACCGACGCCCCTCGCAGTGGACCCAGACGTTTCGAGCGGTGGGGACCTTGCGATCCCTTGCCTTCTCCAACACTACGGATCCGCGAGCGACGATCCGCCATCGTCGCGAACCCATTCGTCCCCAAGGCCTCGCGACAACGGCCTCTCCTTCTTTGACCCTAGCCCACGCGCAAGGCACGAGGCCGGCGCCCGTTGCCATCAACCACAATCCGTACGCCCAAACACCGGGTGTGGAGCAGCCGATCATCGCGAACAACACCCGACGTTCGCCCGTGGAAAGCCCCAGCCAGGGAGACGACAACGCGCCGGTAATCGCTAGGAGAGCCATCCCGGTTGCGAGAAGCATGATTGCGGCCCATGTCAGACCGAACGTGAGGGGAAGGGGGCCGGAGCCTTTGAGGATCCCGCGCCATTGCACATCTGGGTGCGCGCCAGACGCTGGGTGTTCGAGCACGCTTCGCCTCCTCGCCTCAAGCCGACGCCACCGACATTCGCAGGAGTCCCGTGGTGGGCGATACTGGGATCGAACCAGTGACCTCTTCCGTGTGAAGGAAGCGCGCTACCGCTGCGCTAATCGCCCGACGGGTCGCCATCTTATCGCGTGTCACGAAGACGCGGGCGCGGGATCCGGTTCGCGATCGGCTCGCTCCTCGTACACCTCGTGCAGTTGAGCGAGCAAGGGCCCGCGGTCGAGATTGAGGCCGTCCAGGTTGTTGACCGCCTGGATGTTCCTGGTCGCCGACGTCATCGCGAGGAACGCCCTCTTGTCGAGCACCTCCTCGAGCACCTCGTACGGAAGTTCGTCGTCCTCCGCGATGCGAACGGGCAGCCCCGCCTCCGCCCCCCACTCCAGGGCGAGACCCCTTGCGATTCCGGACAGGCATCCGCTCGACAACGGGGGCGTGAGGATCTCGCCCGCACGTTCGATGAAGACGTTGCACGAGATCCCCTCGCACAACATTTCCCTCGTGTTCGCGAGCAACGCCTCGTCGGCCGCCCTGCTCTGGACGAACGCCCACATGACCGCGTTCTCCCCGCTTGAAATCGACTTGAGCCCCACGAGGGGTGAGTACTCGTTGCGGCGCCAGGGGACGCGGATCACCGAGCACGACGGGGGCCTCGTGCCAGCCGACCCCGCCACGGTGACGATCAGGGGTCCCACCGGGCGTTCCAACCCCAGGGGGCCGGAGCCCACGGCCACGGTCACCCGAAGTCGAAAGATCGACCCCTCCCCCGCATCGATGACGCGGGCGATTCCTTCGCGAACCTTCGCCTCGTCAACGGGAGGAAGCCCCAGGCGCTCGAGCGTGTGGTGGAGTCGTACAAGGTGGCGAGATACCGCGAAAGGCTCGTGATGCCGAACGGAGATCGTCTCGTACGCACCGTCGCCAACCGTGAACCCGTGGCTCAACGGGTTGATGGTCGGCTCCCCCGGTTTGAGGAACCGTCCTTCCATCCACACGAGAGTGCTCATACGTCCATTGTCTGCTCCGAGGCAAGGCCGATCAAACGCCTCGCCTTGAGTTCGGTCTCTTCCCACTCGCCCTCGGCGTCGCTCCCCCAGGTAATTCCCGAGCCCGTCCCGAAGTGGAGCCGCCCTCCGTCCTCGGGCGTCCACCAGAACGTTCGGATGCCCACGGCCAACTCGGCTCGCTTCCGGTCCGCGTCGACCCATCCGATCGCGCCGCAATACGGGCCTCGTGGGACACGCTCCTCACGGGAGATGACGTCGAGAGCACTCGATTTCGGTGCCCCCGAAACCGAACCGGGAGGAAACGTTCCGCCCATCAACGCGGGCCACATCTCGGGGGTCCAGTCGTGGGTGGCGTCGAGGGTCGCCTCCACCGTCGATTGCAGGTGGGTAAGTCCGGGGTGCTGGTGTTCGCCTAAAAGTTCGGGGACGGCGACCGAACCGGGAGTAGCGACGTGGGAGAGGTCGTTGCGCACCAGGTCGGTGATCATGATGTTTTCCGCTACGTCCTTCTCCAACATGGCCATGCCCGGGGCGGCCGTGCCCTTGATGGGGGACGACCTCACGGTCGAGCCATCGATCGCGAGGTACAACTCGGGGGAGGCGGAGACGATCCAAAGGGGTGGGACGACGTCGATGCGCGGGATGACGATGCGGGAGGCGTATCGTGCGGGGTTCCCGTGGGCGAGAATCTCCGAGAGGGCCACGGCATCCGGGCTGATTTCGCCGTCGTCTGCAGCCAACGGAGCGGTAAGGATGCGGCACAAGTTGACCTGGTAGACGTCTCCTTCCCGGATGTCACCCCGGATACGTTCCACCCCCGCGACGTAGGCATCGTGATCGAGGGACGTCACCCAATCCGCGGGATTCGGCCCGATCCACCCCCCTGAGTTTTCTCGAGGCTCCTTGACGGCGGGCACCCGTTCGACGTCGGCCATCCTCCACGCCCTGGCCGGACCGTCGAACTCGCAGACGACCACCCAGAACCCCGATTCGGCGAGCCGATGCCCCTCCCGAGACACGTCGATCGCCTCGACGACACCGGACGCCCGGACCCCGCGGAACCGCGCGCTTCCGGTTGTTCGCATGGACCCTTCCTCGGTGTCGCCACCACCGTATCTCGGACCGGGCCGCGCTCCCTTTCGATACCCCTCAACCGCGGCGACGCAAGTGGACGGGCGCGCCCGTGTGGGCTATTGTCATACGGCGTCGCGATTTGCGACACGCGGACGTGGCTCAGTTGGTAGAGCATCACCTTGCCAAGGTGAGGGTCGCGGGTTCGAATCCCGTCGTCCGCTCGGAGGGCCGGCAGGTTTCGCGGCCTGACGGTGGAGTGGCCGAGTGGCTAGGCAGCGGCCTGCAAAGCCGTCTACACGGGTTCGAATCCCGTCTCCACCTCGAATTGGGCGATTGGCGCAGCGGTAGCGCGCTTCCCTGACACGGAAGAGGTCACTGGTTCGATCCCAGTATCGCCCACCA
>CAZMCU010000010.1:0-39330 GCA_964564915.1 uncultured Demequinaceae bacterium
CCCACACTGGTACGGGTTTGAGCCGTATGCCTCTGCCGGTTGGGCTATCGGGGCGGGACCACTAGGCTATCGCCTGTGACCGAGTCAAGGGAACCAAGCGACGAAGCCGTTCCGGAAGACGAGGCTGCCCCCTCCGCAGCCGTGTCGAAACGCGCCATTGTCGTCGAGGACGAAGCCCTCATTCGCATGGATATCGTCGAGACCCTCCAAGAGGGCGGGTACGACGTCGTGGGCGAGGCGGGCAACGGTGAGGTCGGTGTCAACCTCGCGCGTGAGCATCGGCCCGATGTCGTCGTCATGGACATCAAGATGCCCGTCATGGACGGGATCGCGGCGGCGGAGTTGATCGCGAAGGAGCGCATCGCCCCCGTCGTGCTTCTCACGGCTTTCTCCCAGACCGAACTGGTTGAGCGGGCTCGAGACGCCGGGGCTATGGCCTACGTGGTCAAGCCGTTCACTCCCGCGGACTTGTTGCCGGCGGTCGAGATCGCGAGGTCGCGGTTCATTGAGTTCCGGGCACTCGAGGCCGAGATCGCCGACATTTCCGAACGTATGGAGACGCGCAAGAAGGTTGAGCGCGCCAAGGGCCTTCTCATGGAGAAAATGCAACTCAACGAGCCCGAGGCCTTCCGCTGGATTCAGAAGACCTCGATGGATCGGCGATTGACGATGCGGGAGGTCGCCGACGCCGTCATCGAGCAGATGGCTTCCAAGCGCGGTAACTAGTCGCCCGCGGGTTGCGGACGGATCGCACACGTGAGACGCGCGGTCGCGATCCGCTTCCCTTCGGAGCCCGTGACGTCGATCGCATACGTCGCAACCGTGGAGCCCCGGTAGAGCGCGGTCGCCACCCCCGTGACCCTGCCCTCGCGGGCCACCCGGTGATGCGTGATCGAGAGGTCGACGCCCACGGCGATTCCGTCGGGATGCGCGTGTGCCATGGCGGCGAGGCTACCGAGGGTTTCGGCGAGCGCCGCCGTCGCCCCACCGTGCAAGAGCCCGTACGGCTGGGTGTTACCAGCGACCGGCATCGTCCCAACGGCGCGATCCGCGTTGACCTCCGTCACCTCGATCCCCAGGCGCTCGATCAGCGTTCCCGGGGGGATCTGAGACATCACTCCGTTTGCGAAATCGTCCATGTGGGATACGTTGTCACATATGGGGGGGTAAACAGAAACGGAGAATTGGCGGAAGGGGTCATCATGAGAACGAGCCGATACGTCTTGGTTGTCGCCATGACGATGGCATTGACGGCCTGTGGTGGGGGCTCGCCAACCCCAACCCCGACGTCGTCGCCTACCCCCGCTGAGTCGCCCTCGGCCTCGTCCTCACCGTCTCCTTCACCCTCGGTGCCGCCCGCGACCGCAACGAACGCCACCTGCAACGAGATCGCGTTCTACCTCGATCCCCTCCTGGCGACGGCCTATACGTGCACGACCGTTCCCGCAGATCCCGGGCCGATGAATCCGGCGCCAGAAATGACGCGCATCACCCTGATCGGATACTCACCCTCCGCCACGAATCCCATCAGCCCGCAAATCTTCGTCATGCCCGTCAATGAGTACGCCACCGCCGATCCCACTAGTTTCCCGGGCAATCTCTCTACACTTCAGGGTCTGCTGATCGCGAGTTCGCCTCCGGTGTACGGCGCGGCGCCCCTCCCCATGCCCGTGTTGCCCGAGGGGGGTGGAATTCCGGGGCCGTTTTTCCAGTACGGGGTGATCTCGTTCGCTGATGGTGTCGGGATTCGCTTCATCACGCAGAAGTCGTTTGACGCTGTTCCGCTCGCGAACGACCAGACCTTCTACACCTTTCAAGGCTTGACGACGGGTGGCCAGTACTGGGTTTCCGCGCTCCTGCCGATCCAGCACCCGATCCTCCAAGCCAGCGGTGGGACTCCCCCCGTCGGAATGACGTGGGATGACTTCTGGACGGGGTACGACACGTATATGACCACGATGATCAACCAACTCAACGCCGAGTCTCCCGACAGTTTCGATCCCCAGATTCCGGCGCTTGATGCCCTCGTCTCCAGCATCACGTTCGTGCCCTAGGAGTCCCCGTTGAACCAGATCCATGGAGGGGTGTCTCGGGGTTCAGCCTTCCGTATCGCGTTTCTGGCGCTCGTGTTGTGCGCCTGCACCCCATCGGAGCCCGCCGCCACCTCAACGGTGACGCAACCGCCCGCGACACCAACTCCGTCCGCGACCGGATCGGTCCCCCCGCAACCCAACGCCACCTGTAACGAACTCTCGCTGTATCTCGACCCCGCGCTAGCCACCAGCTACGTATGCGAAACGGTTCCCGCGTCGTTATCTGAATTCGAGCCTTACCCGGAGCACACTCGCGTGACGCTCCAGGGGTATCCCATCTCGGGTACCCACTTCGATCCCCAGATTTCCGTCTACGCGGTTTCGGATTACGACGCCATGATCCCCGGCGATGTCGCCGGTCTCGTCACCGACCTGCAATCCCTCACGAGTGGGGGTTCGACTCCAAGTTTCACCAGCCCCTTTACGTCTCCGATTCCTTTCCTTCCCCGATTCGATGCCGCTCAAGCCTTCTTCGCCCACTACTCCGTGGAGCCATTCACCAGCGGGAGCGGGATCCGCTTCCTCACCGAATACGCGCAGTACTACGTGCCGGTCAACAACACGGACCTCTTCTACACCTATCAAGGGTTGACGAGCGACGGCCTCTACTGGATCTCAGCCATTCTGCCGACCAATCTCGCGACCTTGCCCGTCGACGCCGATGCCGGGTTTGGCGGTCAGACGCAAGAGCAATTCAGCAACGGGTACGACGCCTACATCCTTGCGGCGGTGGGACAACTCGATGCCACCGCCCCCGCGAGTTTCACGCCCACGATCGATGCCCTCGACGCTCTCGTCGCCAGCATCGCGATCGCGCCCTAGGAAGAGGTATCGAGCGGGGGGCCGTTCGGTCGTCACCCCGACGGGATAGGTTGGCACCTGTGAGCGATTCCGCGAAACCCACCCTGCTGCTCATCGACGGATTTTCGATGGCGTTCCGAGCGTTCTACGCCCTTCCTCTGGACAAGTTCCACACGACGACAGGCGAACCCGTCAACGCGGTGTACGGATTTGCGAGCATGATCTGTTCGCTCCTGGAAAGTCGCAAGCCGACCCACGTCGCCGTCGCTTTCGACCTTCCGGGGGGAACGTTCCGGACCGAGCGTTACCCCGCGTACAAGGGCACGCGGGGCGAGACGCCACCGGAGTTTGTCCCGCAGGTTCCTCTTCTGCGTCAGGTGCTCGAGGCCCTCCGGATCCCGGTGGTCGACAAGGAAGACGTCGAGGCAGACGACATTGTCGCGACCTACGCTCGAGAGGCGGCCGAGAAGGGGTTGAAGGTGCTGGTCGTGTCGGGCGACCGCGACACCCTTCAACTCGTCACGGATGACGTCACCATTCTTTACCCGCGTAAGGGAGTCTCGGAACTCGACGCGATGACCCCCGCGGCCGTTCGCGAGAAGCATGGCGTCGACCCAGCCCGATACCCCGACCTTGCCGCGCTGGTCGGCGAGACGAGCGACAATCTTCCCGGCGTTCCCGGCGTTGGCCCCAAGACGGCGGCGAAGTGGATCGATACCTACGGAGGACTCGACGGAATCCTGGCCGCGGCGGACGACATCCCGGGCAAGGCGGGGGAGAGCTTGCGCGCCAACCTCGACCAAGTGAAACTCAACAGGGAACTCAATCACTTGCTCACCGACCTCGACCTTCCTCTCGGGGTTGACGATCTCGCGCGGGTGGGTGGGGACGGGGAGGCGATTCACCAGGTTTGCGACACCCTCCAGTTCCGAAGCCTTCGTCCTCGGCTTCTGGCCCTTGCCGCACCCGGAACGGGAGGAGGCGGCACGGTGGCGCGGGAGGACGAGGCGGATTCCACGAACGTGACCCTCAACGGGGCGGTTCGATCCGTCACAGCGATGCGAGGTCGCTCCTTCGTGTACGTCGACGCCTCTCCGGCACCCGATGCCAGGGCTATTGGTGTCTCCGACGGCAACGGGGGAACCTGGGGGATCGACCTTGTCACGCTTGATCAGGAGGAGGACCAGGCCCTTGGTCGTTGGCTGGGGAATCGCGCTGTGCCCAAGGTGCTCCATGGCGCTAAGGATGCATGGCATGCCCTTCGATCGCGCGGACACTCCCTCGACGGAATCGACGGCGATACGGAGATCGCCGCCTACCTGGTCCAGGCGGATCAGGGCAGGTTTGACCTTGAGTCGATCGCGGAACGCTACCTTGGCGCGCCCTTGACGGCGGTGCCCGGAGACGGGCAACTCGATCTCGGCGGGGGACCCGCCGCTGCGGAGGTTGCCGGAGCGAAGGCCGCTCAGGTGGCGCTTCTGGCGGAGAATCTTGAGGCAACGGTCGTGGATCGGGGGATGGGCTCGATCTACCGCGACATTGAGCTTCCTCTCGTTAAGGTGCTCGCACGGATGGAGGACGCGGGGATCGCCATCGATCGTGCCGCCCTGGAGGAACGCTCGAAGGAATGCCAGTCGAGGGCGGATCGAGCGGAGACGGCGGCTCGCGACGCGATCGGCGGCCAGGAGGTCAATCTCGCCTCCCCCAAGCAACTCCAGGAGGTGCTATTCGATCGCCTCGGAATGCCCAAGACGAAGAGGATCAAGACCGGATACACGACCGATGCGGCGTCGATCGCGGAACTCTACGAGAAGACCCCTCACCCCTTCCTCGAAGCCCTCCTCGCCCATCGGGACGCCACCAAGCTTCGCCAGATCATCGAAGGCCTTCTCTCCGCGATCGCTTCGGATGGACGCATCCACACGACGTTCTCCCAGACGGTCGCATCGACGGGTCGCCTCTCGTCGCGGGATCCGAACCTCCAAAACATCCCCATCCGAACGGAAGACGGACACCGCATCCGGGAGGCGTTCGTCGTGGGGAAGGGGTACGAGTCTCTCGTGACGGCCGACTATAGCCAGATCGAGATGCGGATCATGGCCCACCTCTCGGAAGACACCGCGCTCATCGAGGCGTTCCGTGCGGGGGAGGACCTGCATCGCTTCGTCGGGTCACGGGTGTTCGGTGTTCCACCGGAAGCCGTGACACCGGAGATGCGGTCCAAGGTCAAGGCGATGTCGTACGGCCTCGCATATGGGTTGTCCTCGTACGGCCTTGCGCGGCAACTTGGAACGTCGGTGGGCGAGGCTCAGGCCCTCATGGACGACTACTACGCCCGCTTCGGGGGAGTGAGGGACTACCTCGCCTCGGTCGTGCGCGAGGCGCGTCGACTCGGCTACACCGAGACGATTTTCGGTCGACGCCGGTACCATTCCGACCTCACGTCGGACGATCGCCAGCGCAGGGAGATGGCTGAACGCGTCGCCCTCAACGCCCCGATTCAGGGAAGCGCGGCCGACCTCATCAAAAGGGCCATGCTGGGGGTGGACCGGCGGTTCGCGGAGGAAAGCCTTCGATCGCGCCAACTTCTCCAGGTTCACGACGAGCTGGTTGTCGAGGTTGCCCCGGGGGAGAGGTCCGCGGTCGAGGCGGTCCTCGTCGAGGAGATGGGCGGGGCAGCCGATCTCCGTGTGCCCCTCGATGTCCACCTCGGAGTCGGTGCCACATGGCGAGAGGCGGGCCACTAGTCGCCAGGAGGCGCGGGGTCGGGCACTACGCTAAATCCATGCGCATCGGAATTCTCACGGGCGGCGGAGACTGCCCCGGCCTCAACGCCGCCATTCGAGCGGTTGTCAAGCGTGGAACGTCGGAGCTCGGTCATTCGATCCTCGGCTTCCGCAACGGGTGGCGGGGCTTCCTCGACGGTGACGCCATTCCGCTCGACCGGGATGACGTGCAAGGCACTCTCGTCCACGGCGGCACGATGCTCGGGACGGCGCGCTGCCATCCGCAAGAAGAACCGGACGGACTCAAGCGTGCCCAGGAGGTCGTCGAGGCGGAGAGACTCGACTCGATTATCTGCATCGGCGGAGACGGTACCCTGACGGCGGCGGCCAGGGTGGGGGAGACCGGGGTCCCGGTCCTCGGTATCCCGAAGACGATCGACAACGATGTGGTGGGTACGGACGTCTCGATTGGCTTCGATACGGCGATGATGATCGCGACGGAGGCGATCGACCGCCTCCACTCGACCGCCGAGTCGCACAACCGTGTCATGGTCGTCGAGGTCATGGGTCGCAACTGTGGGTGGATTGCCGTGTGTGCCGGAATCTCCGGTGGCGCCGACATCATCCTGGCGCCAGAAGAGCCGTTCGACATCGGCAAGGTTGCCCAGAAGATTCGACACCGTCACCACGCCAACCGGGGCTTCTCCATCGTCTCCGTCGCGGAAGGTGCGATACCATCCCCAGGCTCGGAGTGGCAACGAAAGGACAGCCTCGACAAGAAGGGCAATCCCATCTCGGGGGAGATCGGCGCCCAGGTCACCAGGGAACTCGAGGCACGAACAGGATTCGAAACACGGCTAACGGTCCTCGGATACGTCCAGCGTGGCGGAACCCCCACCGCGACGGATCGGCTGCTCGCCACCCGCATGGGGGTCGCCGCGATCGACGCCGCGACCAAGGGCGTCACCCAGAAGTTCGCCGCGGCCCGAGGCGACAAGATTGTCATGGAGGACTTCTCGGTGTCGGCAGGCAAGATCAAGCACGTGCCCCAGGACATCCTCGACGCCATCCGGGGGCTGTAGGAGCCGCGAAGTTGAAGCTCGCTTTGTGGCGCAGGCCCCGCGAGGGGTACCATGGCGGGCGGCATTCGAACGCTGAAGCGTGCCATGCCGCGTCCATCCGTCCATACGATCCATCCATCCATCGGAGTCCACTCCCTCATGTCCCCGTCCACCCCCAAGTCCCCTACTATCGCCGTCAACGATGTCGGTACCAGCGAGGAATTCCTCGCCGCCGTTGACGCCACCATCAAGAATTTCGACGACGGTGACCTCGTCACCGGAGTCATCGTCAAAGTCGACCGCGATGAAGTCCTGCTCGACATCGGCTACAAAACCGAGGGCGTCATCCCGGCCCGCGAGCTCTCCATTCGTCACGACACCGACCCCGACGACGTGGTCAAGGTGGGCGACACGATCGAAGCCCTCGTCCTCACCAAGGAGGACAAGGAAGGCCGACTCATCCTTTCGAAGAAGCGTGCGCAGTACGAACGCGCGTGGGGAACCATCGAGAAGATCAAGGAAGCGGACGGCATCGTCACGGGGACGGTCATCGAGGTTGTCAAGGGGGGCCTCATCGTGGACATCGGTCTGCGCGGGTTCCTTCCCGCCTCTCTCGTGGAGATGCGCCGCGTGCGCGACCTCGGCCCGTACATCGGGCAGGAGCTTGAGGCGAAGATCATCGAACTCGACAAGAACCGCAACAACGTGGTTCTCTCGCGTCGCGCGTTCCTGGAGCAGACGCAGTCGGAGGTTCGTTCGACGTTCCTGACGGCGCTCGCCCCCGGGCAGATTCGCCCGGGCGTTGTGTCGTCGATCGTCAACTTCGGGGCGTTTGTCGACCTTGGTGGGGTCGACGGACTCGTTCACGTCTCGGAGTTGTCGTGGAAGCACATCGATCACCCAGGCGAGATCGTCCACGTTGGCCAGGAGGTCGAGGTTGAGGTCCTCGAAATCGACATGGAGCGCGAACGCGTCTCCCTGTCGCTCAAGGCGACCCAGGAAGACCCGTGGGCGGTGTACGCCCGCACCCATGCGATCGGTCAAATCGTTCCCGGAAAGGTCACCAAGCTGGTCCCCTTCGGCGCGTTCGTGCGCGTCTTCGAGGGAATCGAGGGCCTGGTCCACATTTCCGAACTTGCCGTCCGCCACGTCGAATTGCCGGAGCAAGTGGTGTCGCCCGACGAGGAGGTCTTCGTCAAGATCATCGACATCGACCTCGAGCGCCGGCGAATCTCGCTGTCGATTAAGCAGGCGAGCGAGGGCGTTGACCCCGAGGGAGAAGATTTCGACCCCGCGCTGTACGGCATGACGGCCGAGTACGACGACAAGGGCAACTACAAGTACCCCGAGGGCTTCGATGCCGAGACTCAGGAATGGCGCGAAGGTTTCGAAGACCAGCGCGAAGCGTGGGAGGCGGAGTACGGACGAGCCCACGACCGTTGGGTGGCTCACAAGACCTTCATTGCCAAGCAGGATGCGGCGGCTGCTGAGGCTGCCACAGTCGAGGCGGCGGCTCCCAAGAAGCGCAAGGTGCATGTTGAGGAAGAGGCGCCGCAGGACGAGGACTCGACGGGTACCCTCGCCTCTGACGAACGCCTCGCTGCGCTTCGAGAGAAGCTCACCGGAGAGTGATGCTTCGCATCGGGCTGACTGGGGGGATTGCCTCCGGTAAGTCGGTCGCCTCCCACCGCTTCGAGTGGTGGGGGGCAACGGTTGTCGATCACGACGACTTGTCGCGGCTCGCCGTGGCTCCCGGAACCGCCGCGTTAGCCGACATCGCACGGGAGTTCGGGGATCCCCTCATCGTTGACGGCGAGCTCGATCGATCGGAACTCGCCAAGATCGTCTTCGGTGACGACGAGGCTCTCGATCGTCTCAACGCCATCGTCCACCCGTACGTTTACGCGCTTGCCGACGCGGCGGATCGTCGGGCGCGGGAGGAGGGGGTAGGGGTCGTCGTCCACGCCATCCCCTTGCTGTTCGAAACCAACCAGACGGATCGCTTCGACCTGATTGTGACGGTGGCCGCGCCTACGCGCGTACGGATCGAGCGCCTCGTCGACGGGCGGGGGATGAGCCGCGAGCAGGCGGAAGCCCGCATTGCGGCCCAGGCGACGGACGAACAACGGGCGAGTATCTCCGATGTCGTCCTCGACGGTGGGGGTTCCGTCGAGAACCTTGAGGAGCAGGTCGATCACTTCTGGAGGAACAACATCCCCGTGTCGCATCGCCCAACTAGCCTGAGGGGATGACCGTTCCCGATTCTCGGCGTATGGAGGCCCCGTTCACGGTTGTCTCCGACTTCTCCCCATCCGGGGATCAACCCCAGGCGATCGACGAACTCGAAGCCCGCATCCGCGCCGGTGAGCGTGATGTCGTCCTTCTGGGAGCGACGGGCACGGGGAAGTCCGCTACGACGGCGTGGCTCATCGAGAGGCTCCAGCGTCCCACTCTCGTCCTCTCGCATAACAAGACCCTTGCGGCTCAACTCGCCAACGAGTTCAAGGAGCTGCTGCCGAACAATGCCGTCGAGTACTTCGTCTCCTACTACGACTACTACCAGCCGGAGGCGTACGTCCCCCAGACGGACACCTACATCGAGAAGGACACGTCGATCAACGAGGAGGTCGAGCGGCTGCGGTACTCGACGACGAATTCGCTTCTCACGAGGCGAGACGTCGTGGTGGTGGCGACGGTCTCGTGCATCTACGGACTCGGCACGCCGGAGGAGTACATCAAGGGCATGACCTCGCTTGAGGTCGGGCAGACCATCGATCGGAATGCGCTCCTTCGACGGTTCGTCGCCATGCAGTACTCGCGCAACGATCTCGCGTTCACCCGAGGGACGTTCCGGGTGCGGGGCGACACGGTCGAGATCATTCCCGTATACGAGGAGCTCGCTATCCGCATCGAGATGTTCGGCGACCAGATCGAGGCGCTTCACACCCTCCACCCCCTGACGGGAGATGTCGTCGACACCAAGGAGAGAGTTCACGTGTTTCCCGCCTCCTTCTACGTCGCGAGCCCCGCGCGGATGTCGAGCGCGATCCACGCGATCGAGGAAGAACTCTCGGAACGCCTTACCGACCTTGAGGGTCACAACAAGCTCCTCGAAGCCCAACGCTTGAGGATGAGGACCACGTACGACCTCGAGATGCTGCGCGCCGTGGGGATGTGCTCCGGCATTGAGAACTACTCTCGCCACATCGAGGGGAGGGCCGCGGGAACCCCTCCTCACACGCTCCTCGACTACTTTCCGGAGGACTTCCTCCTCGTCATCGACGAATCCCACGTAACCGTTCCTCAGGTTGGGGCCATGTACGAGGGAGACGCGTCGAGGAAGCGCACGCTCATCGAGCACGGATTCCGTCTCCCGTCCGCCCTCGACAATCGACCCTTGAGATGGGACGAGTTCCAAGATCGCATTAACCAGACGGTGTACCTCTCCGCGACACCGCGCGAATACGAACTGTCTCGTTCGGGAGGGGTGGTCGAGCAGGTCATCCGACCCACCGGACTGGTGGACCCCAAGGTTGTCGTCAAACCAACGAAGGGACAGATCGACGACCTTCTCGACGAGATCCGCAAACGGGAGAAGGCGAACGAGAGAGTTCTCGTCACGACCCTGACGAAGAAGATGGCCGAGGATCTCACCGATTTTCTCGCGGATAAGGGGGTCCGGGTCGAGTACCTGCACTCGGACGTCGACACCCTTCGGAGGGTGGAGCTTCTGCGGGAACTTCGCCAGGGGCGGTTCGACGTCCTCGTCGGAATCAACCTGCTGCGTGAAGGTCTCGACCTTCCCGAGGTGTCTCTCGTCGCCATCCTCGATGCCGACAAGGAGGGGTTCCTGCGATCGGGAACGTCGCTCATTCAGACCATCGGTCGCGCCGCGAGGAACGTGTCGGGCGAGGTCCACATGTACGCGGACTCGATCACGGACTCGATGGCGCAAGCGATCGACGAGACGAACCGCCGCCGGGACATCCAGATTGCCTTCAACGTCGAGCACGGGATCGACCCCACTCCGCTGCGCAAGCGCATCGGAGACATCACGGAGATGCTCGCGCGCGAGGAGGCGGACACCGAGGAGGTCATCCGGGGGAAGGGTCGCCGGGCGAAGGGTGACCGAGGTCAGGGGCAGACCCCCATCGCCCATCGTTGGAAGGGATTCGCGGCCTCCTTCGGGCTCGACGCCTCGCCTGCGGAGGAACTGACCGCGTTGATCGAGGAGTTGAGTGGGCAAATGCGCACCGCCGCAGACGACCTTCACTTCGAATTGGCTGCGCGGCTCCGCGACGAGGTGCGAGAACTGAAACGCGAATTGCGCCAGATGATCGAGGCTCAAGCGTGACCCACGGGGGCCCGAAGGGTGCCCCTCTTTCCTCCCGTAGGATAGGCCGATGACCGAAGTCGCCGAGTGGGGGATTTCGCTCGGGGTCATCATCGGACTGATGGTCTTCGACTTCTGGGCGCAAATGCGCCACCCTCACGAACCAACGTTTCGCCAGTCCGTCCGATGGACGGGCTTTTACGTGGCCGTCGCGCTCGTCTTCGGGGCGACGATGCTTTGGTGGCGGGAAGCGGAGAGCGCGAAGGAGTACATCGCCGGTTACGTTACGGAGTGGTCGCTCTCGGTCGACAACCTCTTCGTCTTCCTGATCATCCTCACGCGATTCCGGGTTCCGAAGGTGTACCGCCAGAAGGTCCTGCTCTTCGGCGTCGCCGTGGCGCTCGTCCTGAGAGGACTCTTCATCTGGGCGGGGGCGACGGCGTTGTCCCGGTTTTCTTGGCTCTTCTACATCTTCGGAGCCTTCCTCGTGTGGACGGCGATCAGCGTCGCACGAAAGGGCCCGGACGAGGATGCCGAGTATCACGAGAACCGAATCATGCGCGGTGTTCGGAGGGTCCTTCCCTCCACCCGGAAGTATCACGACGGCGCGCTCACGATTCGCGAGGGTGGGCGGCGCTTGGTGACCCCACTTCTTCTCGTCATGGTGGCGATCGGGACCACCGATATCTTCTTTGCGCTCGATTCCATCCCCGCCATCTTCGGTCTCACGACCGATCCGTTCATCGTGTTCACCGCAAACGCGTTCGCCCTGATGGGGCTACGGCAATTGTTTTTCGTCGTCCAAGGGCTTCTCGACCGTCTCGCGTTCCTCGGGTACGGACTCGCGGTGATCCTCGCCTTCATTGGCGTCAAACTCGTTCTTCACGCGCTTCATGTCAATGGATTGGGGTTCATCAATGGGGGCGAACCTATTGAGGGGGCTCCGGAGATCAGCATCGAACTCTCCCTCTCCGTCATCCTGGGCACTCTTCTCCTCGCGGGGTTGGCGAGCGTCGTCGCGGCGAAACGCGAGGAGCGCCAGAAGGTCGCGTGACACCGCGAGAGACACGCCGGTCGAACACCTGTTCGAGTCGTCGTACGCACGTACGATGGTCCCGTGAACGAGCTCCTGCGTATCCGCGGCGCGCGAGAACACAACCTCAAGTCGGTTGATCTCGACCTTCCGCGCGACGCGCTCATCGTGTTCAGCGGATTAAGTGGCTCGGGGAAGTCGTCGCTAGCGTTCGACACGATCTTCGCGGAGGGACAGAGACGATACGTCGAGTCGCTCTCGGCCTACGCGCGCCAGTTTCTGGGCCAGATGGACAAACCGGATGTCGACTTCATCGAGGGGCTTTCCCCGGCGGTCTCGATTGACCAGAAGTCCACGAACAGGAACCCTCGGTCAACCGTCGGGACTATCACGGAGGTATACGACTACCTCCGGCTTCTATATGCACGCGTTGGAACCCCGCACTGCCCGGTATGCGGGGAACGGGTGCAAGCTCAGACCGCGGAGCAGATCGTCGATTCCGTCCTCGCGTTCCCCGATGGGACCCGGTATCAGGTGCTCGCCCCCGTCGTCCGGGGTCGCAAGGGCGAATATCAAGAACTCTTCGATGAATTACAGCAGCAAGGGTTCGCGCGGGCCAAGGTCGATGGGGAAACGATCAACCTTGCGGAACCGCCGACGCTGGAAAAGCAGGTTAAGCACACGATCGAAGTGGTGGTGGACCGGCTCGTTGCCCGCGAGGGAGTGAGGCAGAGACTCGCCGACTCCGTCGAGACCGCCCTTAAGGTTGCGGACGGCATCGTCATCATCGATCCCGTGGAAAGCGATATCGAGGCGAGACGGTACTCCGAGAGGCGCGCGTGCCCCAACGATCACGTTCTCGCCCTCGATGAGATCGAACCCCGGACGTTCTCGTTCAACGCCCCGTACGGTGCGTGCCCCGAATGTTCGGGGATCGGGATCCGCCTCGAGGTTGACCCCGATCTCGTCGTCCCCGACCCGGAGAAGAGCCTCGCAGAGGGGGCCCTTCTACCCTGGGCGTCGACGAGCTCGGAGTACTTCTCTCGCACCCTTGAGGCGCTGTCGCAGGATATGGGTTTCTCGATGGACGTGCCGTTCACGAGGCTAGACGACAAGGCTAGGGAAGCAGTCCTCTTCGGCAAGGACTACAAGGTCCACGTTCGGTTTAAGAATCGTTACGGCAGGGAACGCTCGTACACCACCGGTTTCGAGGGAGTCATTTCGTGGATCGAAAGACTTCACTCCCAGACGGAGTCCGATTGGTCGAGGGAGAAGCTTGAGTCGTACATGCGCGAGGTTCCCTGCCTCGTGTGCGAGGGCGCGAGACTCAAGCCGGAGGTTCTCGCCGTCACGGTCGGGGGAAAGTCGATCGCGGAGGTGTGTGAGCTCTCGATCGCGGAGGCTCGGCGCTTCCTCGCGACAGCGGAACTCGATGATCGGGGGCGGCAGATCGCCGTTCAGGTTCTCAAGGAGATCGACGCGCGACTGGGATTCCTCCTCGATGTCGGGCTCGACTACTTGAGCCTGTCTCGCGCGGCCGCAACCCTCTCCGGGGGTGAGGCCCAGCGCATTCGCCTCGCCACGCAGATCGGTTCGGGGCTCGTCGGGGTCCTCTACGTGCTCGACGAGCCCAGCATCGGCCTCCACCAGCGCGACAACAGGAGACTCATCGAAACTCTGACCCGGCTTCGTGACCTGGGAAACACGCTCATCGTCGTCGAGCACGATGAGGAAACCATCCGCACCGCCGACTGGGTCGTCGATATCGGTCCAGGGGCCGGCGAGCACGGTGGACGGATCGTGCACTCCGGAACCCTCGAAAGCCTACTGAGCAACGACGCTTCCATCACCGGAGCCTACGTCGCGGGCCGGAAGAGCATTCCCCTTCCCTCCACGAGGCGTCCTCCCGACGGTCGCTGGTTGACGATCGTCGGCGCCAGGGAACACAACCTCAAGGACATCGACGTCGCCTTCCCCCTCGGCCTCTTCACCGCGGTGACGGGGGTTTCGGGTTCGGGGAAGTCGACCCTCATCAACACGATTCTTTACACCGCGCTGGCGAGCGAACTCAATGGTGCGAGGAAAGTGGCCGGACGCCACACCCGCATTACGGGGACCGAACACCTCGACAAGATCGTCCACGTGGATCAAGGTCCGATCGGCCGGACACCGCGCTCGAACCCGGCGACCTACACGGGGGTATGGGACAAGATCCGTTCCCTATTCGCGGGGACGGATGAGGCGAAGGTCAGGGGTTACGGCCCCGGGCGATTCTCGTTCAACGTCAAGGGTGGCCGATGCGAATCGTGCCAGGGAGACGGCACCCTCAAGATCGAGATGAACTTCCTCCCGGACGTCTACGTCACGTGCGAGGTGTGCCACGGATCGCGGTACAACCGGGAGACGCTTGAGGTCCACTTCAAGGGCAAGACGGTGGCCGACGTGCTCAACATGCCGATCGAGGAGGCCGCCGAGTTCTTCCATGCGATCCCCGCGATTTCACGTCACCTACGGACCCTCGTCGATGTTGGGCTCGGTTACGTTCGAATGGGGCAACCCGCTCCCACCCTTTCGGGTGGTGAGGCTCAGCGCGTCAAGCTCGCATCGGAACTCCAGAGGCGCTCCACCGGTCGAACGGCGTACGTGCTCGACGAACCGACCACGGGATTGCATTTCGAGGATGTGCGGAAACTGCTCCAGGTGCTTGAGGGTCTTGTGGACAAGGGAAACACCGTCGTCGTCATCGAGCACAACCTCGACGTCATCAAGTCAGCGGACTGGGTGGTCGACCTTGGTCCCGAGGGGGGTTCGGCGGGAGGCCTCGTGGTGGCGGAGGGAACCCCGGAGGAACTCGCACAACACCAGGACAGCTACACCGGTCAGTTCCTCGCCCACGCTCTCGCCAAACCCCACGCGACGTAGGCTGGCGGCGTGACCGACCCGGCCTCGTACCGACCCCAGCCGGGGAGCATTCCGACGCGTCCCGGCGTCTACCGATTCCGCGACCCCCACGGCAAGGTCATCTACGTTGGCAAGGCGAAGAACCTGCGATCACGGCTTTCGTCGTACTTCCAGGATCAGGGGGCCCTTCACCCGAGAACGAGGGCGATGGTGACGACGGCGGCTTCCGTCGACTGGGTCGTGGTGCGCTCGGACCTGGAGGCGCTCGTCCTTGAGCACTCGTGGATTCACGAGTACGACCCGCGATTCAACGTCGCTTTCAAAGACGACAAGGCCTTTCCCTACCTCGCCGTGACGATGGACGAGGAGTACCCCAGGATCCAGGTCACGCGAGAAGCCCGCAGAAAGGGGGCGAGGTACTTCGGTCCCTACGCGAAAGTCTGGGCGATTCGGGAGACCCTGGATACGCTTCTCACCGCCCTTCCGATGAGGTCGTGTTCCGCGGGCGTGTTCTCGAAGGCCCAACGTTCCGGCCGACCCTGCCTCCTGGGGTACATCGAGAAATGCGCGGCACCCTGCGTAGGACGGGTGACGGCGGCGGAGCACCGAGCGATTGCTGCCCAGGTGTGTGCCGTCCTCGGAGGCGACGCCAAGTCGCTGGTACGCGACCTCACCGAGGCGATGGAGCAGGCATCACGGGAGGAGAGGTTCGAGGCGGCGGCTAAGGCACGGGACCGATTATCGGCTCTCACCTCGGTGCTCGAACTCAACGCCGTGGTTCTGGCTCCCGAGGTTTCGTGTGACCTCGTGGGCCTTGCGGACGACGAGTATGAAGCCGCCGCGCACATCTTCCATGTGAGAAACGGACGGATCGTCGGACAACGCGCGTGGATCATCGACAAGCCGGAACCCCTGGATCCGGGGGAAATCGTGGTACTCCTGCTTCAAGAGGCCTACTCGGCCGTGGGGGCGCCCGATGTCCCACCCGAAATCCTGGTCCCAACGCTCCCACCCGACCCCAGTTTGAGGGAGTGGTTGGAAGGCATTCGGGGAAGCGCGGTGAAGATTCGTGTTCCCAGCAGGGGACCGAAGGCGGAACTCGCGGGGACCTCGACCACCAACGCCGTCGAGACCCTCGCTCGCCATCGCCTCAAGCGAGCGACGGACCTGACCGCCCGATCCGCCGCCCTCCAGGAACTCCAGGATGCACTGGGGTTGGTGGAGGCGCCTTTGAGGATCGAGTGCTACGACATCTCCCACACCGGAGGAACCAACCAAGCGGCGTCGATGATCGTTTTCGAGGATGCTCTGCCTCGAAAGCGCGACTACCGGCAGTTTGGAATCAAGGACGCCACCGACGACACCGAGGCGATGCACCAGGTCATCACGAGACGGTTCACGCGGTACCTCGAGGAGTCCCGTCTCCTTCCCGAGGAACGCGAGAAAACCCGATTCGCGTACCCCCCTCAACTCGTGGTCGTCGATGGAGGGGCACCCCAGGTCGCGGCGGCGAGCCGGGCCCTTTCGGAACTCGGTGTCGACGTACCCGTGTGTGGTCTGGCGAAACGGCTTGAGGAGGTTTGGCTGCCGGGGAGGGAGTTTCCCGTCGTGCTCCCGCGAGGTTCGCAAGCCCTCTACCTCCTTCAGCGGGTACGAGACGAGGCTCACAGGTTTGCGATCCGAGCCCACCGGGGGAAGAGGTCCAAGGCCATGACGGCTTCGACGCTCGACGAAATCGCCGGGGTTGGCCCCACCAGGGCTCGATCCCTTCTCCGCCATTTCGGTTCGGTCGAACGGATTCGGGAAGCCTCCATCGAGCAGGTCGCCCTCGTCCCGGGAATCGGGGAAGAAACGGCGCGTGCCGTTCTCTCGGCCCTCGGCGGCGGAGATGGCATGCTGGAGTCATGAGCGCGGAGCCGCCACCGGAGACGTATCCCTCTGGCTTGCCCCGTCCGAAGATCCCCTTCCCCGACGTTTGTCCCGACATCATCATCGTCACGGGTATGTCGGGCGCAGGTCGAAGCAACGCGGCCGACGTGCTCGCGGACCTGGGTTGGTACGTCGTGGACAACCTCCCCCCATCGATGTTGGCCGAGATGATCGGGGTCGTCGCCCGTGAGGGTTATGGCAGGCTTGCGGCTGTCGTCGACGTCCGCGGAGGGCGTCTCTTTGCCGACCTTCAGGCGGTGATCAACGACCTCGTCGCGGCGGGAATCGACCTCCGTATCGTCTTCGTGGAGGCCTCTGACGAGGTTCTCGTACGTCGTTTCGAGCAGGTTCGACGGCCCCACCCCTTGCAGGGAGAGGGAACGCTTCTGGAGACGATTCGCCTGGAAAGGGCAACCCTCGCGGAAATGCGGGAGCGGGCGGACATTGTCATCGACACGAGCGATACGAACGTCCGTGAGTTTGCCACTCGCCTCATCGCGGAGGTGGGGGAGGGGGACGACGACGCTCTCATCGTCAACGTGATTTCCTTCGGGTTCAAGAACGGCGTGCCGCCCGACGCGGACTTTGTCGCCGACGTTCGCTTCATCGACAACCCCCACTGGGTTCCCGATCTTCGGCCACTAACGGGGCTCGACCAACCCGTCCGCGACTTCGTCCTTGCGCGCGAAGGGGCGGTGGAGTTCATCGACGCCCTTTCGACGACACTGAAAATCGCGCTCGGACGCTACCGGGCCCACGACAAGCACATCGTGACCGTCGCTATCGGATGCACGGGGGGCCGCCACCGTTCCGTCGCGATGGCGGAGGAGGTGGCCGAGAGGTTACGCGGCTTCGGGTACACCGTGCGGGCGAGCCACCGTGACAAGGGTGGGGAGGCGTGACCGGCCCCCGGGTCGCCGCACTCGGTGGTGGGCATGGCCTCTATGCCTCCCTCTCCGCGATCCGTACCCTGACCGACGAGGTGACGGCGATTGTCGTCGTTTCGGACGACGGGGGTTCGTCCGGGCGATTACGCGACGAACTGCACGTTCCACCGCCGGGGGATCTCCGGATGGCGCTTGCCGCCTTATGCGAAGACACCGAGTGGGGGAGAACCTGGAGAGATGTGCTCCAACACCGTTTCTCGACGGCCGGACCCCTCGACGGTCACGCTGTGGGGAACCTCCTCATCGCGAGCCTGTGGAGCCGAACCGGCGACGTGATTGAGGGACTCGATTGGGTCGCCCGACTCTTGCGGTCGCACGGAAGGGTCCTTCCGCTCGCGGGAGAACCCCTCGAAATCAGCGCCGAGGTCGAATCGGACGAGGGAACGACGACGGTGGTGGGACAGGTCGCGGTCGCGACCGCCCCGGGCAGGATCTCCAGCGTTTGGCTTCGACCGGAGGTGCCGAAGGTCCCCGTCGAGACGCTCGCCGCGATTCACGACGCCGAGGTTGTCGCCCTCGGCCCGGGGAGTTGGTACTCCTCGGTTCTTCCGCACTTCCTTGTTGGTCCCGTTGGTGCGGAACTCGTCCTGGCGTCGCCCCGGAGCGTTCTTACCCTGAACATCGCCCACGAGGACGACGAAACCGTCGGAACCACGCGGGTTGACGACGTCCAGGCTTTGCGGAGGGTCGCGTCGGGGTTCACACCGGCCGTTGTCATCGCGGACGAGTCGCACGCGAACGACCCCGGGCTTGCCGATCTTGTCGATGAGTGGGGCTCCCACATGATCGTCCGAGCGATGCGCAAGCACGGCACCGTCGATCGCCACGACCCCGCCCTCCTCGCGGACGCCTACGCCGAAGCGTTCATCGCGATCAAGGGCGATGGCCACCGCCGATAACAGTGGCAGGATAGGCCCATGGCACTGACGGCGACGGTCAAGGACGAACTGGCCCGAGTTGTCGTGGAAAAGGTGTCCTGCCGCAAGGCGGAGGTCGCGGCGATGCTGCGTTTCGCCGGTGGGCTTCACATCGTTTCCGGGCGCATCGTCATCGAAGCGGAACTCGACACGGCCGCGAGCGCCCGCAGGCTACGGAAGTTCCTCCAGGAAACCTACGGGCACTCGTCCGAGATCATCGTCGTCTCCGGGGGGGCGCTGAAGAGGGGTAACCGCTACGTCGTGCGGGTCGTCAAGGAGGGTGAATCTCTCGCGCGCCAGACCGGGTTACTCGACCACCGAGGGCGCCCCGTGCGCGGCTTACCGCCTCAAGTGGTCGGAGGCAGCATGGAGGAAACGGTCGCGGCATGGCGGGGAGCATTCCTGGCCCACGGTTCCCTGACGGAGCCCGGCCGGTCGTCCGCGCTCGAGGTGACGTCGCCCGGGCCCGAGGCGGCTCTTGCCCTCGTGGGGGCCGCGCGGCGACTGGGGATCACCGCGAAGTCGAGGGAGGTGCGTGGTGTCGACCGGGTCGTCATCCGCGATGGGGACGCCATCAGCGCCCTGTTGACGCGACTCGGAGCGCACGATTCGGTCCTCGAGTGGGAGGAGAAGCGGACGCGCCGGGAGGTCCGGGGGACGGCGAATCGTTTGGCGAATTTCGACGACGCCAACCTTCGACGCAGCGCGAGGGCGGCGGTTGCGGCGGGGGCAAGGGTCGCCCGGGCGTTCGAGATCTTGGGCGACGAGGTTCCGGACCACTTGAGGGGTGCCGGCGAGTTGCGTCTGCAACACAAGGAGGCGTCGCTCGAGGAGTTGGGGGCGCTGGCCAACCCCCCGCTGACGAAGGACGCGATCGCTGGACGAATTCGTCGCCTTCTTGCGACGGCGGACAAAAGGGCGGAGGAGTTGGGCATCCCCGACACCGAGGCAGCCCTCGGTCCTGACATGTTCGATCTGTAGGAAGTCCCCGCGGAAATGCCGTTGCGAGAGCACCGGGGGGACCTTTGTCACGAGCACCAGCGCGGGCATCCGTAGTAGCCTGACTAGCGGGTCCCCGAAAGGTACGGGGACGGCGCACGTGGGTGTGCGCAGGACATAACCCTCAACCGCGTCGGCATGTTCCGATGCGAGCCAAGGAGTGAATAGTGACCATCAAAGTCGGCATCAACGGCTTCGGCCGCATCGGGCGGAACTTCTTCCGCGCCGCCATGGCGCAGGGCGCCGACATCGAGATCGTCGGTGTGAACGACCTGACCGACAACAAGACGCTCGCGCAGCTGCTCAAGTTCGACTCCGTTCTGGGTCGCTTGCCGCAGGACGTCTCGCACACCGACACGACCATCACGGTCGGCGGCAAGACCTTCTCCGCTTCCGCGGAGAAAGACCCCGCAAAGCTCGACTGGGCCAAGCTCGGCGCGGACATCGTCATCGAGTCCACGGGCTTCTTCGTCGACGCGACCAAGGCCAAGGCTCACATCGACGCCGGCGCCAAGAAGGTCATCATCTCGGCCCCCGGGAAGAACGAGGACGCCACCTTCGTCATGGGCGTCAACCACACCACGTACGACCCGGCCAAGCACCACATCGTGTCGAACGCCTCGTGCACCACGAACTGCCTCGCGCCGATGGCCAAAGCACTCAACGACGCCCTCGGTATTGAGCGTGGCCTAATGACCACGATCCACGCCTACACCGCAGACCAGAACCTCATGGACGGCCCGCACCGCGACCTGCGTCGCGCCCGCTCCGCCGCCCTGAACGTCGTCCCGACCACGACGGGTGCCGCGAAGGCCGTCGCCCTGGTCCTTCCCGAACTCAAGGGCAAGCTCGACGGTTTTGCGATGCGCGTTCCCGTTCCCACGGGTTCGGCCACCGACCTCACGTTCGTGACCTCCAAGGAGACCACGGTCGAGGAGGTCAACGCTGTGGTCAAGAAGGCTGCGGAGGGTGAACTCAAGGGCTTCCTCAAGTACTCGGAGGACCCCCTCGTCTCGACCGACATCATGTCCGACCCCGCGTCGTGCGTCTTCGACTCCGGTATGACCAAGGTCATCGGTCCCATGGTCAAGGTCGTCGGCTGGTACGACAACGAGTGGGGCTACTCATGCCGCCTCGTCGACCTCGCCGTGTACATGGGCGAACGCCTCTAACGACGTCATGGAAACGTCCGCGCACGCTTGAGGCGTGTGCGGGCGTTTCTGTCTACAGCCAATCACTTAGGAGAGAACCATGATGAAGACCATCGCCTCCCTCGGCGACCTCAAGGGCAAGCGTGTCCTGCTGCGCTCCGACCTCAACGTGCCGCTCGACGGCACGACCATCACGGACGATGGCCGCGTCCGGGCGTCCGTCCCGACGATCAGCCTCCTTCGGGAGAAAGGTGCCCGCGTCGTCGTCATGGCCCACCTCGGCCGCCCCGACGGAACCCCCAACCCCAAGTACTCGCTTGCTCCAGCCGCAGCGCGCCTCGCCGAACTGCTGGGCGCATCGGTGACGCTCGCAAGCGACGTGGTGGGAGAGTCCGCGCAGGCCACCGTTGCCGCCCTCAAGGACGGGGAGGTCGCGATGCTGGAGAACGTGCGATTCGACCCGCGCGAGGCCTCGAAGGTGGACGAGGAGCGCCAAGCCCTGGCGGCGGAACTCGCCCAGATGGGCGACGCGTTCGTCTCGGACGGCTTTGGTGTTGTTCACCGCAAGCAGGCTTCCGTATACGACGTCGCGCAACTCTTGCCCTGCGCGGCTGGCCTTCTGGTCGAGCGAGAGGTGGCTTCGCTCAGCAAGGCCATCAAGGACCCCGAGCGGCCGTACGTGGTCGTCCTCGGCGGAGCGAAGGTCTCGGACAAGCTTGGCGTCATTGGCAACCTCATCACTAAGGCCGACGCCCTCCTGATCGGCGGGGGCATGGGATACACCTTCCTCGCGGCCAACGGTTACGGTGTGGGTGACTCTCTGCTCGAAGCCGATCAGATCGACGCGGTCAAGGGGTACCTCACGTCGGCAACGGAGATTGGTTGCGAGATCGTTCTTCCGACCGACGCCGTCATCGCCGACAAGTTCGCGGCCGACGCGGAACACAAGGTTGTCGCGGCCGACGCGATTCCCGACGGTTGGCGTGGCCTCGACATCGGCCCAGAAACCGCTAAGGCCTTCGCCAACAAGATCCTCGAGGCGAAGACGATCGTGTGGAACGGCCCGATGGGTGTGTTCGAGTTCGACGCCTTTGCTGCCGGGACCCGAGCGGTCGCCCAGGCGATGATCGACTCCGCCGGATTCTCGGTTGTCGGTGGGGGTGATTCCGCCGCCGCGGTCCGGATCCTTGGGTTCGACGAGTCCAAGTTCGGTCACATCTCGACCGGTGGCGGGGCGAGCCTCGAACTGCTGGAGGGCAAGGTCCTCCCCGGTCTGTCGGTTCTGGAGGCGAAGTAGCCATGGCGCGTACACCCCTGATCGCTGGAAACTGGAAACTCAACCTCGACCACCTTGAGGCGACCCACCTCGTCCAGAAACTCGCCTGGCTCCTTCGCGATGCCAAACACGACTTCTCCGAGGTGGAGGTCGCGGTCTTGCCGTCGTTCACGTCGATTCGATCCGTTCAGACACTGATCGAGGCCGACCAGTTGCCGATCGGCTACGGGGCGCAGGATGTCTCCGCCCACGAGAGCGGCGCCTTCACCGGCGAAGTCTCGGGCGCGATGCTTGCCAAACTCGGAGTGACCTACACGACGGTGGGGCACTCCGAGAGGCGGCAGTTCCACGCGGAGGACGACGCGATCGTTAACGCGAAGGTAAAGGCCGCATTCGCCGTGGGGATCGTTCCCATCCTTTGCATCGGAGAGGGGTTGGATATCCGCAAGGCGGGCGATCACGTTCCGTACACACTCGCCCAACTCGACGGCGCCCTCACCGGCCTGCCCGCCGAGCAAGCGGCCACCATTGTGATCGCGTACGAGCCCGTGTGGGCGATTGGCACAGGCGAGGTTGCCACCCCCGCCGACGCACAAGAGGTCTGCGCGGCCATTCGCGGGCGGCTTGCCGCGCTGTATTCGGCGGACGTCGCCGACGCCGTTCGGGTCCTCTACGGAGGTTCCGTCAAGTCCGGTAACATCGCCGCGATCATGGCGGAGGAGGACGTCGACGGGGCCCTTGTCGGTGGTGCGAGTCTCGACCCCGACGAGTTCGCCAAGATCGTTCGATACCGATCGCATGTCACGGGCTGACGCCTTCGGTGCCGTCGTGACGTATCCTGAAACCCACATCCGACCAGAAGGAGAACCATGGCCGCATTAACCAAGGTGCTATGGGTGCTCCTCGTCGTCACGAGTTTCTCCATCATCATGCTCGTGCTCGTTCACCGAGGACGTGGCGGCGGCGTCGCCGACATGTTCGGAGGAGGAATCGCCTCCGGCATCAACGCCACCGGTTCGGGTGAACGCAACCTGGATCGGATCACCTGGGGAGTCGTCGTCGTGTTCGGTATGGTCGTCGTCCTCCTGGGTCTCGTCGCCAAATACTCGTCGTAAACCGAGGGGACACCACATGGCAGGCGGAAGCGCAATCCGGGGCTCTCGCGTTGGAGCGGGCCCGATGGGGGAAGTCGAGCGGGGCGAGTCCGCGCCTCGCGTCCAGGTGGCGTATTTCTGTGCCAACAATCACGTGGTCAAGCCGAGTTTTGCGACAAGCGACACGGATGAAATCCCGGACGAGTGGGACTGTCCGCGGTGCGGATTTCCCGCAGGGCGTGACCCGTACAACCCTCCGCGCCCCATGCGAAACGAGCCGTACAAGACTCACCTCGCCTACGTGAAGGAGCGTCGCACGCACGAAGAGGGCGAGGCGATCCTCGAGGAAGCGCTCAACGCCCTCCGCACCCGAAGGGGCGAGATCCCGTAAGGGACGGTGGAACTAGGCTTCGGCTGCCGCGGCAGCGTCGACCAGCCAAAGGGTGCGTTCGGTTCCCGCCACCCGGGAACCGGGAAGACTCGGATCCTTCGCTAGGCACCGGGAGACGGCCGCCGCCTTGTCGTGGCCCGCTGCAACGATCCACACTTGCCTCGCACGGTTGATCGTGGCCAGCGTGAGGCTGATGCGCGTCGCCGGGGGTTTGGGTGACCCCTCAACCGCGATGACGCTCGATTCGGCGTTCCCTTCCACCCTCGTTTCCCCGGGGAAGATCGAAGCAACGTGCCCGTCTTCTCCCAACCCCAAGAGAAGGACGTCGAAGGTCGGGCAGGGGTCGCCGAACCGCGCCAACTCCTCCGCGTAACGAACCGCGCCGTCCTGCGGCGTCACGCCAGGGGAGGCGGCGGCCATTCGATGAATGTTCTCCTCGGGAAGGCGGACGCGCCCTACGAGCGCGCGTTGGGCTTGCCCCTCATTTCGATCCGGGTCCCCTTCGGGAACGAAGCGTTCGTCGCCCCACCAGACGTGCAGCGACGTCCAATCCACGTCGTCGCGAAGAGGCGACGCCGCGACCTCGTCGAGAACGGCCGTGCCGATGCGCCCTCCCGTGAGGACGACGTGCGCAACCCCCCGTGACGCGAGGGCGTCGGTTACCTCCGTGAGGAAACGCACCGCCGTCGCGCGAGCGAGGGTCGCGGCGGTGGGGTAGACGATGACGGTCACGGGGTTAATCCCCTCGCGGCACAAGCAAGGGTTTCGCCGTAGACGTCATCGGCGTCGAAGCGCCGGAGGTCTTCCGCGAGGCAGTCGCTGAGGGTCCGGTGGGGGAGTGCGATCACATGATCGGGTTGCCCGGGTTGCACCAATCTCGTGTCCAAGCCGACGAGTCGCGTGATCGACACCTCTCCCGCGGGGGTTTCGAGGACGACGGAACGCAGACCGGTCGCGTCGTCCTCGAACATCGCCTCGTACTCGCACCCGAGTCTGCACTGGAGCCAAGCACCGAGAAGCACGACGGAGGGGTTCCCCGTGTTTCCGTAGATGCGGGCACGTGTGACCGTTGGATCGGGAATCTGATCGAGAGCGGCGGCGAGGAGTGCGCGCCACCGGGTGACGCGCGCCCATGCGAGGTCGGTGTCCCCTGGCACGTGGCCGGCGGCGAGGGCACGAAGGGTTGCGGGAACATCGGCCGCGTCCCTCGAATCGGTGATACGCCGGGTGGCCATGGCCCCGATGGGCGTGTTGGCTGGCCCCGCCGGGACGGGTCCGGGCCACCATGCGACGATGGGGGCATCGGGGAGGAGCAAGGGGATGACGAGCGTATCCCCGTGTTCGACCATTTCGCCCGATGGGCGAAGCACCACAACCTCCGCGGCCCCGGCATCGCCGCCGACCCGGATCTCGGCGTCGAGGCGGGCTTTGGTGGATTTACGGGGGGCAAACACGATGATGCGACACGGGTGCTCGCGGGAGGCGACGTTGGCCGTCTCGATGGCCACTTCGAGGTCCGCTCCCGTCGCATCGATCACGAGGGTCATGACTCGACCGAGGGTGATCACACCAGCTTCGAGTCGAATCCGAAGCAGTTCGCTGTTGATCAGGCTCGTGGTGGTGTTGGGGAGTTTGAGGATCACGGCCGCCTCCAGACTCGGCCGTCACGAGCCATCAGAGCGTCGGAGGAGGCCGGACCCCACGTTCCCGACCGATACTGCTCGGGCTTGCCGTTCGACGCCCAGAAGGCCTCGATGGGGTCGACGATCTTCCACGAGAGGGCCACCTCTTCCTGTCGAGGGAAGAGAGGGGGATCCCCGAGGAGGACGTCGAGGAGGAGGCGTTCGTACGCCTCGGGAGATGACTCAACGAAGGCGTTGCCGTACCCGAAGTCCATGGTGACGTCCCGAACTTCCATGGCCGTTCCCGGAACTTTAGATCCGAACCTGAGGGTGACGCCCTCGTCCGGCTGGATCCGAATCACGAGCGCGTTGTTCCCCGTCTCGAATCCATCGATTTCGGAGAACGCGAAGTTTGGGGCCTTCTTGAAGACGAGGGCGATTTCGGTGACTCGTCGACCCAAGCGCTTTCCCGCCCGGAGGTAGAAGGGTGTGCCTGCCCAACGACGGTTATCGATATCCAGGCGAAGGGCGGCATACGTCTCGGTTGTGGAATCGGGCGGAATGCCCTCCTCATCGAGGAATCCACCGACGCGCTCACCTCCCCGCCATCCTGCGGCGTACTGTCCGCGTGCGGTTCCCGTCGACAGATCCTCCGGGAGCCGGACTGCCCGGAGCACCTTTTCCTTTTCCATCCGCAGGTCAATCGCCTCGAACGACGCGGGTTCCTCCATCGCGGTGAGGGCGAGAAGTTGGAGCAGGTGATTCTGAATGACGTCACGGGCCGCACCGATGCCATCGAAGTATCCCGCCCTGCCCGCAATGCCGATGTCTTCTGCCATCGTGATCTGGACGTGATCGATGAAACGGGAGTTCCAGATGGGTTCGAACAGTTGATTGGCGAATCGAAGGGCGAGAAGGTTCTGAACCGTTTCCTTACCGAGGTAGTGGTCGATGCGGAACACCGTGTCGGGAGGGAACACCTCGGAGACCACGTCGTTGAGCGCGTTGGCGCTTGCGAGATCGTGGCCGAAGGGCTTCTCGATCACGACCCTGCGCCATGTGCCCGCCTTGGGTTTGGAGAGGCCGGAGTCGGCGAGTTGTCGGCACACCTGAGGGAAGAAGTCCGGGGGGATCGAGAGGTAGAACGCGTGGTTGCCGTCCGTGCCTCGAGTGCGGTCGAGTTCTTCGACCGTCTGGCTCAGACGTTCGAACGCGGCCGGGTCGTCAAACGTGCCTTCGACGAAGCGGATGCCCTCGCACAACTGCTTCCAGGTGTCCTCCCGGAAGGGGGTCCTCGCGAACTCTTTGACGGAGTCGTGGACCACTTGGGCGAAGTCCTGGAGGTCCCAGTCACGCCTCGCGAAGCCGGTGAGAGCGAAAGCCGGCGGCAAGAACCCTCGGTTGGCTAGGTCGTACAACGCGGGCATGAGCTTCTTGCGGGCAAGATCGCCCGTGACCCCGAACATGACGAGTCCGCACGAACCGGCGATCCTTGGGAGGCGCCGGTCGCGGGGATCCCGCAGTGGGTTGAGCACTCCTATACCCCCAAGGCGGCCTTGATGCGCGCCAACTGCGCGGGATCGGTGACGTGGAGCCTCAGGACGGGGCGGGGAATCGCGGCGAGGACCTTTGCGTCGCCCATCGCCTGTGCCGAGATCAGCGTGCCGAACGAGAACGGGCGGTCCGGGATGTCGAGGTCGGGGGCGAGACTTCCCGTGATCTGTAGAAACACGCCAACGGGGGCACCCCCCTTGTGGAGTTGGCCCGTCGAGTGGAGGAACCGTGGCCCCCACCCGAAGGTGACGGGGCGCCCTGTTTGGGCTGCGAGGGGTTCTCGAACGTCCGCGAGGGGCGCGTACTTCTCGCGATCGAGGTACGCCATGACGGCGAGGTAGCCGTTGGACGGGAGGGCCTTCTCGAGGGCAACGATCGCGGATTCGACGGTCATCGCACCATCGAGGAGACCGGGGGTGGCACGCACCTCGATTCCGTCGTCGACAAAGACCGGAGGTTCCGGAGTGGGGGTGGAATCGAGGAGCTCCCTCGCGGCTTTCTTGGCGGCTTCCACGTTCGGTTGGTCGAACGGCCCGATACCCAGGAGTCGTCCGGCGATCGCGATTGCATATTCCCACAAGAGGAACTGTCCACCAAGGGTCCCGGCTACCGTGATGTCGCCACCGTCCGGTTCGGAGTCGAGGGGCATGAGGCGAACATCCAGGACGTCGGGGGCGGCCACCTCGGGGGCGTCCCCTTCCGCGACGACGGGGAGCAACCCCACGCCAGCCTTGCCCGTGGACTCCGCGATGAGTTGTTCGGCCCAGTCGCCTAGCCCGACGATGCCGGATCCAAAGTCGCGGAACACGAGGTTGGGTCGTCCCGGAGTGACCATGGCCGCTCCGAGGACAAGCGCGGGATTGGCTTCCGTGTCCATCTCCAGGCTGGGGGCGACCGCGGAGGCCTCGTCGAGGAGTTCCTTGACGTCGACACCCGCGAGGGCGGCTGGAACGATGCCGAATGCGCTCAGGACGGAGAATCGTCCACCGACGTTGGGGTCGGCGAGGAAGATCGCTCGGTACTCCGCTTGGGTCGCGGTTTTTTCGAGGGGGGAGCCAGGGTCGGTCACGACGACAATGTGACGCCGGGGGTCAAGCCCGGCCTGGGTGAACGCCGCCTCGAATGCGCGACGCTGGGAGTCGGTCTCGACGGTCCCACCGGACTTCGACGAGACCACGACGACCGTTGACGCGAGGTCACCGGCGAGGGCACTCGCCACCTGGCCGGGGTCGGTCGAATCCAGGACGACGAGCGGTACATCGTTCGTTCGGGCGATGACCTCGGGACCGAGCGACGAGCCTCCCATGCCGCAGAGGACCACGCGGGTCTTGCCCTCCGCCTGAAGTTCGGAGGCGAGTTGGGCGAGTTGGGGAAGGATCGTACGAGTCGACTGGTGAAGGTCAACCCATCCAAGACGGATCGAGGACTCCTGCTCCGCTGCGGGCCCCCACAGCGTGCCGTCCTTCACGGCGATCTTGGATGCGATGGCGTCCGCGACGAGTGCGGGAACGTTGGTGGCGACGGAGTCCGCCGCAGTTCCGGAGGCGGTCACGGCGACATGAGCGGTGTCGTCGATCCCGGCCCACGCCGATACGAAGTCACTCATGATGCCGCATCCATCGACGCACGGGCCGCCGCGACGACCGCTTCCGGTGTGAACCCGAACTGCAGGAACAGGAACGCGCCGTCGGCCGAGGCGCCGTAGTGCTCCAGGCTGATCGCGCGCCCGGCGTCTCCGAGGATGTCGTGCCACGGCTGGGCGATACCGGCTTCGACGGTGACGCGAGCCTTCACCGCGGCGGGGAGGACGGATTCGCGGTACGCCGCATCCTGCTCGTCGAACCACTCGCGGCACGGCATCGAGATGACCCGGGCGCCGACCCCGTCAAGGGCGAGGGCGTCGCTCGCGGCAAGAGCGAGTTGCACCTCGGAGCCCGTTGCGATGAGGATGACGTCGGGTGCGGCGGGGGAGTCCCGAAGCACGTACCCACCCTTGAGGACCCCGTCAACGGGGGCACAGACCTTGCCGTCGCCGCTGCTAGAACGATCGAACGTCGGAAGGTTCTGGCGCGTCAAGATCAGGCCCGCGGGCTTGCCGCGTTCGATGATCCCGCGCCACGCGAGCGCGGTCTCGTTGCCGTCGGCCGGCCGGACAATGGAAAGTCCAGGAATGGCCCTCAGCGCCGCGAGGTGTTCCACCGGCTGGTGCGTGGGGCCGTCCTCTCCCACGCCGATCGAGTCGTGGCTCCACACGAACGTCGAGGGGATGCCCATGATCGCCGCGAGCCTCACCGCACCCCGCATGTAGTCGGAGAAGACGAGGAACGTGCCCCCGTAGGGGCGCGTCAATCCATGGAGAGCGATGCCGTTGAGGATCGCCCCCATCGCGTGTTCGCGAATCCCGAAGTGGAGGGTGCGGCCGTAGGGGTTGCCGGGGAAGGCCGTGGAGCCTCGGCGCGACGGCAGGAAGGATGGCTCGCCCTTCATCGTCGTGTTATTGGAGCCCGCGAGATCAGCCGAGCCACCCCACAACTCCGGAAGCACGGGAGCGAGGGCGTTGAGGACCTCGCCCGACGCGGCGCGGGTGGACACCGACTTTCCCGCTTCGAAAGTGGGAAGCGCGGATTCCCAACCATCGGGAAGTTGGCGCGTAACGAGGCGGTCGAGGAGGGTGGCGCGGTCGGGGTTGGCGGCTTTCCATTCCGCGAACGGCTTCTCCCATGCGGCATGGGCGGCCTTGCCACGCTCGGCGACCTTTCGCGCGTGGGCGAGGACATCGTCGTCAACCGCGAACGAGGCGTCGGGGTCGAATCCGAGCTCGGTCTTGAGGCCACGGATCTCGTCGGCCCCAAGCTTGGAGCCGTGGATGCCCCCCGTGCCTTTCTTGGTCGGGGACGGCCAGCCGATGATGGTCCGAAGCGCGATGATCGACGGCCGCGAGGTATCCGCCTTGGCTCGTTCGATCGCGGTCGCGAGGGCGTCCACGTCCTCGACGTACGAGCCGTCCTGGCGAAGCCATTCGACCCGGTGGGTGTCCCATCCGTAGGCGTTGTAGCGGCCGAGGACGTCCTCGGAGAACGCGATCGACGTGTCGTCCTCGATCGAGATGTGGTTGTCGTCCCAGAGCACGATGAGGTTGCCCAACTCTTGCGTCCCGGCGAGGGAGGACGCCTCGGCCGTGAGGCCTTCCTCCAGGTCGCCGTCCGAGACGATCACGAACACCGAGTGGTCGAAGGGGCTCGTACCGGGTGCGGCGTCGGGGTCGAGGAGTCCACGTTCCCGCCGAGCGGCCATCGCCATGCCGACGGCCGAGGCCAACCCGGAGCCGAGCGGTCCGGTGGTGATTTCGACGCCACGCGTGTGGCCGTACTCGGGGTGGCCGGGGGTGAGGGAACCCCACGTGCGAAGCGCCTTGATGTCGTCGAGGGTCAGGCCGTACCCGCTCGCGAAGAGTTGAAGGTAGAGCGTGAGGGAGGAGTGGCCGGCGGAGAGGACGAACCGGTCCCTGCCGAGCCACGCGGGGTCGGCGGGGTCGTGGCGCATGACGTTTTGGAAGAGGAGGTACGCGGCGGGGGTGAGGCTGATAGCCGTCCCGGGGTGCCCATTTCCGACCTTCTCCACGGCGTCCGCCGCGAGTACTCGAAGGGTGTCTACCGCGCGGCGATCGGCGTCGGTCCAAGTCGTGGTCATGCGATACTCCCTGCTCGTTCGTTGAATGCCCCCAGCCTACCCGGCTACCAAAAAGGGGACGTGCGACCCCGTCGGTACCATGAAGGCGTGCTCGACGAGCAACGCGATGCCTACCTCGCCCACCTGGGTGTCGAGCGGGGTCTCAGCGCCAACACCCTGTCGGCGTATCGACGGGATCTCACCCGGTACACCGAGTTCCTGATTTCGATGGGCCGCGCCTCACTGGTCGAGGTGACGCGCGCCGATGTGGCCGCGTTCAGCCAAGCCGTGTCGAGCGGGGACGACGGAGGCTCGCCACTCGCGCCAGCTTCGGCAAGCCGGACGGTGGTCGCGGTGCGAGGTTGGCATCGGTTCGCCTTGGCCGAGGGGTGGGCGCCAACCGACCCGTCTCACGACGTCCACCCGCGCCAGATTCCCCGAAGACTCCCCAAAGCGATCTCGACGGGGGAGGTCGAGGCGATCCTCGAAGCCTCGAGTGTGGGGGAGGAGATTCCCGCTCTCCGGGACCGGGCGCTCCTGGAGCTCCTCTACGCGTGCGGCGCACGCATCTCCGAGGTTGTGGGCCTCGATGTCGACGACGTGACGCTTACGGTGGGGGAGGAGGCGGTACTCCTACGAGGAAAGGGGCGGAAGGAGCGGGTCGTGCCCGTTGGAGGGATGGCGGCCCGTGCGATCGAGGCCTATCTCGTCCGGGGTAGGCCCGGCCTCGCCGTCAAGGGCAAGGGAACCCCCGCGCTGTTCCTCAACTCGCGGGGTGCGAGGCTCAGTCGGCAGACCGCCTGGGCGATCCTTGGCGCGGCGGCGAAGCGCGCCGGCGTCGCCGACGTGTCCCCCCACACGCTCCGCCACTCGTTTGCCACTCACCTACTATCCGGCGGTGCGGACGTGCGCGTCGTTCAGGAACTCCTCGGCCACGCGAGCGTCGTCACGACGCAGATCTATACCCACGTCACCCAGGACACCCTTCGGGAGGTCTATGCGACGGCTCATCCGAGGGCGCTGGGGTAGCGTGGGGGCGTGACCGATTTCCCCACGCCGCCGCCGTTGACAACCCACGGTCCGGCACGCGTCATCGCGCTGTGCAACCAGAAGGGTGGGGTCGGAAAGACGACGACGGCGGTGAACCTTTCCGCGGCCTTCGCGGAGTTGGGCAGACGCGTTCTTCTCGTCGATTTCGACCCCCAGGGAGCGGTCGGGGCGTCGTTCGGGATCAATGCCCACTCGCTCACGACCACGATCTACGACGTCCTCGTCAAGGACGACGTTCCCGCGAGGGACGCGATCATCGCGTCGGGGACGGAGAACCTCGACCTTCTCCCCGCAAACATCGACCTTTCCGCCGCCGAGATGCAGTTGGTGACGGAGGTGGCGCGCGAGGGTTCGCTCGACCGCGCCCTCAAGCCGCTGTACCCCGACTACGACCTCATCTTCATCGATTGCCAACCGTCCCTCGGCCTCCTGACGGTCAACGCGCTCGTCGCCGCCCAGGGCGTGCTCGTGCCGCTCGAGTGCGAGTACTTCGCCATGCGGGGCGTCGCGCTCCTCTTCGACTCGATCACCAAGGTGCAGAACCGCCTCAACCCCAAACTCGTCATCGATGGCCTGCTCCCGACGATGTACGACCCTCGCCTCCTCCACTGCCAAGAGGTGGTTCAGGAGATCCGCGCCGCCCTGAAGGACAAGGTGACGGAGACGATGATCGGTCGCACGGTCAAGTTCCCCGACTCGACGATCGCCGCCGAGCCGATCCTTTCGTTCGCACCCGACCATCCGGGTGCGGAGGCGTACCGCCAACTCGCGCGGGAGCTCGTCGCCCGGGGGGCGGCGAAGTAGCGTGACGACGGAGATCCTCGGCGCCGCGGAGGGCGCCACCCACGGCGGGTTCGCGGTCCACCTGTCGAACTTCGAGGGCCCCTTCGACCTACTCTTGAGCCTCATCTCCAAGCACGAGATGGAGATCACCGAGGTAGCCCTCGCGAGTGTCACGGACGAGTTCATCGCGACCGTGATGACGGCGGGGAAGGATTGGGACCTCAGCGGGGCGAGCGAGTTTCTCGTGGTCGCGGCGACGCTCCTCGACCTCAAGGCGGCCCGGCTCTTGCCCCAGGGTGAGGTGGAGGATGTGGAGGACATCGAGGCGCTCGAGGCGAGGGACCTCCTCTTCGCCAAGCTCCTCCAGTACCGCGCGTTCAAGGATGTCGCGTCGTCGTTCCAGGGGATGCTCGACGCGCCCCGGCGCCACCCGCGCGACGTCGCCCTCGACCCCCAGTACGCCGCCCTTCTCCCCGAACTCATCTGGGCCATCGACGTTCAGGGTCTCGCAAGGCTCGCCGCCCACGCTCTCGAACCGAAGGCGCCCCCGACGGTCTCGCTCACCCACCTCATCAACCCCAAGGTCTCCGTGCGGGAACAAGCGGCGCTCATCACGGCGACGCTTCAGCGCGAGAAGGTCATGACGTTCCGGGCGATCATCCGGGACACGAAGGACCTCGCGGTCATCGTTGCGCGGTTCCTCGCGCTCCTCGACCTCTTCCGGGAGGCGCTCGTCGCTTTCGACCAAATGCGCTCCCTCTCCGAGCTCAGCGTGAGGTGGACGGGCGGCGAGGCGCCAGTCGAGCTGCATCCCGATTTCGCAACGGACTTCGACAAGGAGGTTGAGCCAGATGCCTGACGCCCACCTGTCCGCCGCGATCGAGGCGGTGCTCATGGTGATCGACGAGCCCGTGTCGGCGACCGATATCGCTACCGCGGTCGAGGTGCCGGAGCCCGACGTGCTCCAGGCTCTCGCCGTGCTCCGGGATGAGTATGCCGACCCCAAGCACCCGCGGGGCTTCGAGTTGCGCGAGGTCGATGGGCGCTGGCGCATCTACTCCGCGCCCCAGTACGCGGACGTCGTCGGCCGATTCATCATCGAGGGGCAATCCGCGCGACTCTCCCAAGCCGCGCTCGAAACCCTCGCCGTCATCGCGTACCGGCAGCCCGTCACGCGCGGCCAGGTGTCCCAGATCCGGGGCGTGAGCGTCGACACCGTGGTCAAGACCCTGCTCGCGCGCGGCCTCATCACGGAGGTCGGCGAGATCGGCGGCGCCGTGCAATACGGGACGACGACGGAGTTCATGGAGCGCATGGGTTTGCGATCGCTCGACGAGTTGCCTCCACTCGCCCCGTACCTTCCCGACCTCGTCGATGTCGACATGGACGGGGCGGGGTAGGGGTGGAGGTTCCCCGCGGTGACGTGCACCGTGCCGACGGGGTGCGGCTCCAGAAGGTCCTCGCATCCGCCGGGATCGGGTCGCGGAGGCGATGCGAGGAGTTGATCGCGGGTGGACATGTCACCGTCAACGGGACGATGGTCACGTCCCAGGGCGTGCGGGTGGCTCCCGACGAGGATGCCATCGCGGTGGACGGCAATCGCATCCAGACCGTCGAGGGACACGTCACGGTCGCGCTGCACAAGCCCAAGGGCGTCGTCAGCACCATGAGTGATCCCCACGGAAGGCCCGCGCTTGACCAGTTCGTGAGCGAGGACGACGGGCGCCTCTTCCACGTCGGTCGCCTCGACGCCGACACGACGGGTCTCCTGCTCCTGACGAACGACGGTGACCTGGCTCAGCGCCTCGCGCACCCCTCCCATGGGGTGTCCAAGAAGTATGTCGCCAAGGTGTCCGGTCGCGTGCCGAAGGGGCTTCCCGCGAAGCTTCGAGCGGGCATCGAGTTGGACGACGGCCCCATCGCCGTGGACTCGTGCAGGGTGCGGGACTCGACGGCGGAGTTCTCGATCGTCGAGGTCACGCTGCACGAGGGACGCAACCGCATCGTCCGCCGGATGTTCGACGCCGTCGGCCACCCCGTGGTCGAACTTTCCCGGGTCGCGTTCGGGCCGATCGCGCTCGAGGGCCTCGCCCCCGGCCAGACCCGCCTGCTCGATCCCCGCGAGGTTGGGGCGCTCCTCGACGAGGCTGAGCGATAGGGGCGAGCCCCGATAGCATGGTGCCCGGAGGCGACCATGACGATTCGGGCCATTCGCGGCGCGACCACGCTGGACATCGACGAGCGCGATCACCTGCGCAAGCGCAGCACCGAACTCGTGCGTGCCATGATGCGCGCCAACGACATCACCGCGGACAACCTCATCTCGATCCTCTTCACCGCGACTCCGGACATCACGTCGGAGTTCCCCGCCGCCGCCGTCCGCGGGCTCGGACTGGGAGACGTCCCCCTCATGTGCGCGGTTGAGATGAACGTCCAGGGCGCGCTCGGGCGCGTCATCAGGGTCATGGCGCATGCGGAACTCGAGGTTCCCCGCTCGGAGGTCAAGCACGTGTACTTGCACGACTCCGTCTCCTTGCGCAAGGACCTCGCCCAGTGAGGCCGTGAGATGACGTCCGACGAGGGTACGCCCGTTCGGGTCCACATCATTGGCGCCGGGCTCATTGGCACGAGCATCGGGGTGGGGCTCCGGGCGCTCGGCTGGCCCACGACCATCTCCGACGCGAGCCCGAAGGCTGAGCGTCTCGCCCGGGGTATCGGTGCCGGTGAGGCTCTGAAGGAGACGGACGCCCCCGACCTCGTCATTGTCGCCGTCCCCCCAGCCGCAACCTCGGCGCAGGTTCTCCACGCGCTCGAACGGTGGCCGAACGCCGTCGTCACGGATGTCGCGTCGATCAAGGCGCCCCTCGCCGCCGCCGTGGAGCATGCCGGCCTCGCCTCTCACTACGTGGGCTCACACCCCATGGCCGGGCGTGAGGTGTCGGGAGCAGCCGCGGCCCAAGGCGACCTGTTCCGGGCACGCCCGTGGGTCCTGTGTCCCGACGGGGCCGACCCCGGAGCCGTCGCCCTCGTTCGACGCACCGCCGAAGCCCTGGGCGCGGACGTCGTCGTCACGAACGCCTCCGCCCACGACGCCGCCGTCGCACGCGTTTCCCATGCCCCCCAGGTGGCGGCCTCCGCCGTCGCCGCCGCCCTCGCAAGTCTCTCTCTGTCCGACCTCACCCTCGCGGGGCAGGGCTTGAGGGACGTCACGCGCATCGCAGCGAGCGAGCCAACCATGTGGGCCGATATTGCCCGGCTCAACGAGGCCAATCTCAAGGAGACCATCGCGGGGATCGTCGACGACCTCGCCCGGGTGAGGGATGCGGACGACATTGGGGAAGCCCTGATGGACCTGGTCGAGCGGGGGAGACGCGAAGCGACGCGGATCCCCGGTAAGCATGGCGGTCGAAGGAGGGATTGGACACCCGTCACGGTCATCGTCCCCGACGAACCCGGCCAGCTTCTGCGCCTCCTCACGGATGTCTCCGCGCTGGGCATCAACGTCGAGGACCTGGCTATCGAGCATTCGCCGCAGCAACCCGTTGGCCTGGTCGAGTTGAGCGTGGACCCCGCGCGGGCGGGTGACCTGTCAACCTCCCTCGCCGAACGCGGATGGGAGGTGGCATCGTGACGGGCATCGTCATCGCGATCGACGGACCTTCGGGAGTGGGCAAGTCAACGGTCAGCCGCGAGGTGGCTCGCAGGCTTAGCCTTTCCTACTTCGACACGGGCGCCACCTACCGGGTCACCGCTCTCGTTTGCCTGCGCGAGGGGATCGACCTTAACGTCGAGGACGACGTTGTGGCCGCAGCCGAGACGATGAATCTTGAGATGGATCTCAACCCGGACGCGCCCCGCGTTCTCCTCGATCACGAGGACGTCTCCCACCTCATCCGATCCGAGGCCGTCACGATGGCGGTCTCCCTGGTGGCGAACAACCTTGAAGCTCGCGAGGTCCTTGGCGCGCTCCAACGCGAGATCATCGCGAACGAGGTATCGGGGGGCCGATCGGGTGGCGCGGGGATCGTCGCGGAAGGCCGGGACATTACGAGCCACATCGCACCGGACGCGAAGGTTCGCGTCCTCCTGACCGCCGACCCCGAGGTACGAGTGGCGAGGAGGGCCGGGGAGACCGTCGGGTCGAACCTCACGGAGGTGCGCGATGCGGTACTCGGGAGGGACGCCCGCGACTCGCACGCCGTGGAGTTCCACCGCGCGGGCGACGGGGTGGTCACCATCGACACGACGCTTCTGACGATCGACGAGGTGGTCGAGGCCATCGTGGACCTTGTCACGGCGCCACCCGGCGACGGCACGGCATGAGCAAGCGTGGGACGAGCCGTAAGCCTCCCGGACCGTGGGGGCCCCGCTGGTCGCGCTGGGTCGGACGGTTCCTCGCGCGGGGCCTCTGGCGCACCGAGGTTCGCGACGCGGACAAGGTTCCCCGCACGGGCGGTGCCGTGCTCGTCGCGAACCATCTAGGCTTCATCGACGGCCCTATCGTCCATGGGGTGGTCCGGAGAGGATCCCACATGTTGATCACGAAGCGGATGTACAAGGGTCCCCTGCGGCTGCTCTTCTCGACCGCGGGCATGATCGAGGTCGACGAGACGGGTAGGGAAGCCCTCGCGCGGGCCCTCGCCGTGCTCCGTCGGGGCGGGCTTGTTGGTGTCTTCCCCGAAGGGACCCGCGGCGCAGGGGGAGCGGAGTCCACCCAGGGAGGGGCGGCGTGGCTCTCGATCCACGCGAACGTTCCCGTCATCCCCGTCGCGCTCTTCGGGACGCGCCATACGGGGGAGAGCGTCAACATCTGGCCAAAGCCCCGTCGCCGACTCCTCGCCGCCTTCGGAGACCCGTTCATGCCGAAGCGCCCGGACGGACTCAAGGGCGCCGCCCTCATCAGCCATGCTCGCGACGAGATCGAAAACGTGCTCCAGGAACACGTTCAAGCCGTCGCCGCGACCACCGACATCGAGCTTCCCGTCGACGACCCCATTCGCGATCGCGAACGGGAGGGCACGGCATGAGCGACGAGCGGCCGATGGACGATGGGGGCGTTCCGCTTCCCGCCGCCGCCCCGTCCGATCCCGAGGAGAGCCTCGACGACAAGCGCGAGGCCGCGCTCCGAGCGGGGCTCGAGGCTTTCGACCTGTCGGAAGACGACCTCGCGACGCTCGACGAGGGGGAGGGCACAACGATCCGCGAGGTGTTGCCGATCGTCGCGATCATCGGGCGACCCAATGTCGGAAAGTCGACACTCGTCAACCGCATCCTCGGTACGCGCGCGGCGGTCGTCGAGGACACCCCCGGAATCACTCGCGACCGCGTCACCTACCCCGCGGAGTGGGCGGGCCGCGACTTTATGCTCATGGACACCGGTGGATGGGAAACCAAGGTCCGTGGGCTCGACCTCAGCGTCGCCAAGCAAGCCGAGGTCGCCATCGACATGGCCGACGTCGTCGTGCTCGTCGTCGACGCGATGGTCGGGGCCACGTCCACGGACGAGACCGTGGTGCGCATGCTTCACCGCGCGAACAAGCCCCTGATCCTGTGCGCGAACAAGGTCGACGGCCCGATGGGGGAGCCGGAAGCTGCGGCGCTGTGGAGACTGGGGTTGGGGGAACCGTGGCCCGTCAGCGCGCTCCATGGGCGCGGAACGGGCGACATGCTCGACGCCATCGTCGAGGCCCTGCCCCGAGAGAGGCGATCGGTCCAAGAAGGTGCCGACGCGCCGCGGAGCGTCGCGCTCGTCGGCCGCCCCAACGTCGGCAAGTCGTCGATGCTCAATCTTCTGGCGGGGGAGTCGAGGGTGGTCGTCGACCCAACGGCGGGCACGACGCGCGACCCCGTCGACGAGCTCGTCGAGATCGACGGGCGACGTTGGCTTCTCGTGGACACGGCGGGGATTCGGCGGCGCATCCATCAGGTGCAGGGCGCCGACTACTACGCGTCCCTGCGGACGGAGGCCGCGATCGAGCGCGCCGAGGTGGCCATCGTGCTCATCGACGCGTCCCAGCCCTTGAGCGAGCAGGACACGCGCATCCTCACGCAGGTGGAGGAGGCGGGTCGCGCCATGGTCATCGCGTTCAACAAGTGGGACCTGGTGACCGAGGACTCCCGGGAGATGCTTGAGCGTTCCGTCGAACGCGATTTGGTGCAGTTGACATGGGCTCCGCGCGTCAACGTCTCGGCGCTGACCGGCTGGCATTCGAACCGACTCATTCCCGCCCTCGACCTGGCCCTCTCCTCGTGGGACCAGCGTGTGTCGACGGGCAAACTCAACGCCTTCCTCGGTGCCCTCGTCTCCGAGCACCCGCACCCTGTGCGCGGGGGAAAGCAAGCCCGGATACTGTTCGCCACCCAGGCGTCGACCCGTCCACCCCGGTTCGTGCTTTTCGCCACCGGATTCCTCGACCCGCAGTACCGGCGCTTCATCGAGCGTCGGCTACGGGAGACGTTCGGGTTCGTCGGCACTCCGATCGAGATAGCCGTGCGCGTGCGCGAGAAGCGGAAACGCGCAGGCGGCACGAGGAGGCGCTAGCTTGGCCTGACGGTGGATACCCCGGGGGGAATGTTGGTTCCGTTCTCTGTGTTCACCGGTCGTGGGTCAAACGCCCCACGATACGAGAGAAGGATCAACCATGGGATTCGTCAAGTTCATGAGCTCCGCCGCAGGACGCTGGACCCGCGGCATCGTCGGTGCCGCACTGATCGCCGTCGGCCTGGTCGTCGGTGGGGGTGGGGGTTGGGTCCTGGTCGCATTCGGCGCGGTGTTTGTCGCCGTCGGCCTCTTTGACGTGTGCCTCCTCGCCCCGCTCTTCAAGAAGCCGCTATCCGGAAAGGCCTTCCGCGCGAAGAGCTCCTAGTCGCGCTATCGCCTACTTGCTTCCAGCCCGTGAGGGCATCGGCTCGTATCCGCCGTCCGGTAGGATTGCCGATGCTGTCACGGGCTGTGGCGCAGTTTGGTAGCGCACTTGACTGGGGGTCAAGGGGTCGCAGG